>NZ_JBHXTL010000105.1:0-17702 GCF_042677365.1 Kitasatospora sp. NPDC127116 | reverse complement strand
CCCTCCCCCCTTCCCTCCCCCCACCCTTTCTTTCTTCATACACCCAAACCCCCCCCCCCCGGCGCGGCGCCCCCCCCCCCCCCCCGGGGGGGGCCGGGGCCCCCCCGCCGCTCGACTGCCTTACTGCTTCTGGTTGAGACGCTTCGCGATCTCGTCGTCGGCCTTCTTGGCCGCGGCGGCGTAGTCGCCGTTCAGCGCCGAGGTCAGGAAGTCCTTGATCGGGTTCGGCTCGTTCTCGACGTTGGTCCAGGTCGGAACGTTCGGGGTGGTCGCACCGTTGAGCGAGGCCGGCAGGGCGGCCTTGGCGAAGTCGCCGGTGACCTTGCTGTTGAGCGCGACCTTGTTCGGGATGAGACCCGAGGAGGCGATCAGGCCCTCGTTCTTGTCGTTCATGGCGATCTTCAGGAAGCCCTTGGCGAGCTCCGGGTTCTTGCTCTGCTGGGCGATCGCCAGGTTCGAGCCGCCGAGGAAGACGCTGGAGGGCTTGTCCGCGGTCGCGCCGGGGAGCGGGAAGTAGCCGATCTTGTCGGCGGCCAGCTCCTCGGGCTTCGGGACCTCCCAGCCGAGACCGATGATGGTGCCGATGTCACCCTTGGCGAAGACGTCCTTCTGCTGCGGGGTGGCCTCGTCCTTGTCCTTCGGCGCGGTGGTCGAGTGGCTCTGCAGCTTCTTGTAGGTCTCGAAGGCCTTCTGGGCCTCGGGGCTCGACAGGCCGCCGACCCACTTGTCGCCGTCCTTCTTGGCGAGCTTGCCGCCCTCGCTGGTCAGCAGGCCGAAGTAGGCGTACCACTCCTGGCCGGGCATGTAGAGGGCGTCGGTGACGCCCGGGACGGCCTTGACCTTGTCCAGGTCGGTGTAGAACTCGTCCAGGGTCTTCGGCGGGGTGGTGATGCCGGCCTTGGTCCAGATGTCCTTGTTGTAGGTCACCACGCGGTTGGTGAAGTACCACGGGGCGGCGTACTGCTTGCCGTCGATGATCGAGGACTCGTTCAGGTTGGCGGCCCAGTCGGCGCCACCCAGGTCGGCCTTGTCCTTGGTGATGTCGAGCAGACCACCGGTGGCCGCGTAACCCGCGGTCTGGGTGTTGCCGATCTCCAGGACGTCCACCGAACCCTCGGAGAGGGCGGCGGTGACCTTCTGGCCGATGCCGTTCCACTTCTGGGTCTGGATGTCGAGCTTGGCACCCGGGTAGGCGGCGGCGAAGTCGGCCTTGACGCTGTCCTCCCAGCCCTTGGGGGCCGAGCCGTCCATCAGCCACACGGTCAGGGTCTTGCCGTCGTAGTTCTTGGCCGCCGCGGACGAGCCGCCCTCGGTCTTCTTGCCGTCCGAGCTGCAAGCCGCCAGGCCGACGACCATTGCTGCGACGCCGACCGCCGCGATGAGCTGACGCTTCACGCCATCCTCCTGAGGGATGCCTGGGTTGCCCCCGTCGGGCGGCAGCGGCAGACCCACACAAAGCGGGGGGAAAGGTGCCGCGGACCCCATCGAACGGGTGGGGGGATTCATAGTTACCGGCCTAGTGGTGTAGACCAGCTGCCTGGAGCTTGGCCTAGACCAATGGGCCTGTCAACGGCTGTTCGACCGATCTCGACCACCCGTTATCAAGCCGACACCGCACATCGTTCATCGCGTGATGAGGTATTCGTTCCGTAGCCATACATGCAACGATGTGAGCCGTTAACGATGTGGCGGGGTCGCTGAAGGCCTCGCGAGAAGCGGGAGAACAGGTCCGATGAGCAGCGACGGGGGATCCACCGCCCAGGTCAACGACCCCGAGGTGAACAACCTCCCGACGCAGGCCGGCACCGACCCGACCGCGCGCGTCCCCAAGTACTACGGCCTGAAGCGGCACCTGCTGCAGCTCACCGAGACCCAGCCCGCCGGCACCCCGGTGCCGCCCGAGCGCGCGCTGGCCGCCCAGTTCGACACCTCGCGCACCACCGTGCGCCAGGCCCTCCAGGAGCTGGTCGTCGAGGGCCGGCTGGAGCGCATCCAGGGCAAGGGCACCTTCGTCGCCAAGCCCAAGGTCGCCCAGGCCCTCCAGCTCACCTCCTACACCGAGGACATGCGGGCGCAGGGCCTGGAGCCCGCCTCCCGGCTGATCGAGATCGGCTACATCACCGCCGACGACCGGCTCGCCCCGCTGCTCGACATCAAGCCCGGCGGCCGGGTGCTGCGGATCGAGCGCCTGCGGCTGGCCAACGGCGACCCGATGGCCATCGAGGTCGCCCACCTGTCCGCCAAGCGCTTCCCGGCCCTGCGCCGCAACCTGGCCAAGCACAACTCGCTGTACGCGGCGCTGCGCGAGGTGTACGGGGTCACCGTGGCCGAGGCCGAGGAGACCATCGAGACCACCCTGGCCAACCCCCGCGAGGCCGGCCTGCTCGGCTCCGACCTCGGCCTGCCGATGCTCCAGCTGTCCCGGCACTCCTTCGACGCCGAGGGCGATCCGGTGGAGTGGGTCCGCTCGATCTACCGCGGCGACCGCTACAAGTTCATCACCCGGCTGAAGCGTCCGGAGTAGCCGGAGCGTCCGGGCCGACGGCAGCACCCGGAGCAGCCGCACTCCCCCGCCGCACCTCGGGCGCCGGCGCGCAGGACCCGCGCGCCGGCGCCTTTCGCGTTCCGCACCGCATGTACGGTGACGGCGCCTCACGTCCCGCCGCGGCAGCGCGTTTCCGTCGTCCGACGGTGAACAACCGGTCGGTTGCGTCCGACTGGCGGGAAGTTCCGTCAATTCCGGTGACATGGATCACCCCATGCTCTAGATTGCGCAGCCGTACTGACCTGACTGCCGATCACCGATGGTGCTGCTCGGCGGGCCCGTGCGGCGCTCGGCGCCGACCGGGCTGCGGCGCCGACGGGGAACCCTCCGGAGCGGAGCCGAAGATGCCGTCTGATCCCCTCACCCTCGAAGATGTCATGCCCGAGCCAGCCGGGAGGCCCGTCCCGGCCGTGACGCCCGAGCGGGTGCTGGCCGGCCTCGCCCTGCTGGTGCCGATCGTCGCGATGCTCTGGGTGTCCTCGTACGACAAGAGCGAACCGGCGGTGGCCGGGGTGCCCTTCTTCTACTGGTACCAGCTGCTCTGGGTGCCGGTGTCGGCCGTGTTCACGGTCGCCGCCTACCTGCTGATCACCCGGGACGAGAAGGCCCGCAAGGCGGCCCGGACGGGCGGTGCGCGATGAAGGACGTCAACGTGCCGGCCCTCGTGGTCTTCGTGCTGTTCTTCGCCCTGGTCACCGTGATGGGCTTCCTCGCCTCGCGCTGGCGCCGCGCGGACAACGCCGCGCACCTGGACGAGTGGGGCCTGGGCGGGCGCAGCTTCGGGACCTGGGTGACCTGGTTCCTGCTCGGCGGCGACCTCTACACCGCGTACACCTTCGTCGCCGTCCCCGCGGCGGTGTACGCCACCGGCGCGGCGGGCTTCTTCGCGGTGCCGTACACGATCGTCGCCTACCCGCTGGTCTTCCTCTTCCTGCCCCGGCTCTGGTCGGTCTCCCGGATGCACGGCTACGTGACCCCGGCCGACTTCGTGCGCGGCCGGTACGGCTCGCGGCCGCTGTCGCTGGTCGTCGCGCTGACCGGGATCCTGGCCACCATGCCGTACATCGCCCTGCAACTCGTCGGCATCCAGGCCGTGCTGGACGTGCTGGGGGTCGGCGGCGGGGAGAACGCCAACTGGTTCGTCAAGGACCTGCCGCTGTTCATCGCCTTCGGCGTGCTGGCCGCCTACACCTACTCCTCCGGCCTGCGCGCCCCGGCGCTGATCGCCTTCGTCAAGGACGCCCTCGTCTACATCGTGATCATCGTCGCGGTGATCTACATCCCGATCCGGCTCGGCGGCTACGGGCACATCTTCGACGCCGCCGCGCACAAGTTCAGCGCGCCGGGCGCCAAGGGGTCGCTGACCGTCCCGCACGGCAGCCAGTGGACGTACGCCACGCTGGCCCTCGGCTCGGCGATGGCGCTGTTCATGTACCCGCACTCGGTCACCGGCGTGCTGGCCTCCAAGTCCCGCAGCACCGTGCGCCGCAACATGGCGATCATGCCCGCGTACTCGCTGATGCTGGGCCTGCTGGCGCTGCTCGGGTTCATGGCGATCGCGGCGGGCGTGGGCAAGGGCGTCAAGGGCTACAACGCCCAGCTCTCGGTGCCGCAGCTGTTCGCGGACATGTTCCCGGACTGGTTCACCGGCGTGGCCTTCGCCGCGATCGGCATCGGCGCGCTGGTGCCGGCCGCCATCATGTCCATCGCGGCGGCCAACCTGTTCACCCGCAACGTCTACAAGGACTGGCTCAAGCCCTCCGCCACCCCCGCCGACGAGACCCGGATCGCCAAGCTGGTCTCGCTGCTGGTGAAGGTCGGCGCCCTGGCCTTCGTGCTCGGCATGGACAAGCAGGCCGCGATCAACCTCCAGCTGCTGGGCGGCCTGTGGATCCTGCAGACCTTCGTGGCGATCGTCGGCGGCCTGTTCACCCGCTGGTTCCACCACTGGGCGCTGTTCGCCGGCTGGGCGGCCGGCATGGTGTACGGCACCTGGAAGGCGTACGGGATCGCCAGCCCGGCCACCAAGCACTTCGGCGGCAGCGCGGCCGGGATCCCCGGCATCGGCGAGATCGGCTACATCGGCCTGACCGCCTTCGCGCTCAACCTGATCGTCGCGGTGGCGCTCACCCTGGTGCTGCGGGCGGTCAAGGCGCCGGAGCTCCCGGACGAGACCAGGCCGTCCGACTACAGCGCCGAAGCCGGTGACGAAGAGCTGAAGAACGCGCCGGAGCCTGTAGCGGCGCACTGATTCGCGCGGTACGCGCCCTGTGATCGCGCCGCCTTCTCCGTGAACACTGGAGAAGGCGGCGCGATCATATGTATGAACAGGCGTGCACGCCGGGCACCACCAGACCGGACCGGCATCCGGCCGGAACCTGATCGACCACGGGGAGCTCGCGGCCATGGCAGAACTCGGCACCACCCTCAACGGCCAGCACCAGTCCACCCAGAGCCAGCACCACCACGCCACCACCCAGGGCCAGCACGGCGCCACCCAGGGTCAGCGCGGTGCCGCCCACGGCCAGCACCCCGGCGGGCAGGGGCAGCACCCCGGCGGCCACGAACAGCACGGCAGCACCCACCGCCCGGCCGCCGCCGGCCGGCTGCCGTCCCTGCTGATCGCCACCCGGCACGGGGAGTCCACCGCCAACGTCGAGTTCCAGCTGGCCGAGGCCGCCGGAGCGCTCAGCGTCCCGATCAGCTGCCGCGACGCCGACATCCCGCTGTCGCTGCACGGCCGGCAGCAGGCCCAGGCGCTCGGCCGCTGGTGGGCCGCCCTGCCCAGCGCGGACCGCCCGCGCAGCGTCTGGTGCTCCCCGTACGTGCGCACCGCCGAGACCGCCCGGATCGCGCTCGCCCAGGCCGCCGGGCTCGGCGCCGTCCCGGTCACCCTGGCCGTCCGGTACGACGAACGGCTGCGCGACCGGGAGCTCGGCATCCTGGAGATGCTGCCGAAGGCCGCGATCGAGGCCAAGCACCCGGAGGAGGCGGCCCGGCGGCGCAAGATGGGCGAGCTGTACTACCGCCCGCCGGGCGGCGAGTCCTGGGCCGACGTCGCGCTGCGGGTGCGCAGCCTGCTGCGGGACCTCTGCGAGGAGGAGGCCGGGCGGCCCGTCCTGGTGGTCGCGCACGACTGCACGGTGCTGATGCTCCGCTACGCGCTGGACCGGCTCACCGAGGAGCAGCTCACCGCGCTCGGACCGGTGCACAACTGCTCCACCAGCCTGTGGCGGGCCCAGGACGGGCGGCTGCGGCCGGACGGCTGGAACGGGGTCGGGCACCTGGTGCCCGGCGGGGACTGACACCCCCTCGGCCCGCCCGGGAGTCCCCTCAGCCCGCCCGGGGCTCCGGCTCGGCGAAGCAGCGCCGGTAGGCCAGCGGCGTGGTGCCCAGCCGGCGGCCGAAGTGGTGCCGCAGGGCGGCCGCGTTGCCGAAGCCGCAGCGGGCGGCGATCGCGTCCACCGGCTCGGTGGTGGACTCCAGCAGCCGCTGGGCGAGCAGCACCCGCTGCCCGACCAGCCAGCGGTGCGGGGTGGTGCCGGTCTCCTGCTGGAAGCGGCGGGCGAAGGTGCGCGGCGACATGTGCGCCCGGGCGGCCAGCTGCTCGACGGTGGCCTCCTCGGCCAGGTGGTGGCGCATCCAGTCCAGCAGCGGGGCCAGCGAGGCGTCGGCGGCCTCGGGCAGCGGGCGGTTCACGAACTGGGCCTGCCCGCCCTCCCGGTGCGGGGCCACCACCATCCGGCGGGCGATCTCCCGGGCCACCTCGGCACCCTGCACCTTGCGCACCAGGTGCAGGCAGGCGTCGATGCCGGCCGCCGTCCCGGCGGAGGTGATCACCGGGTCGTCGTCGACGTACAGCACGTCCGGCTCGACCGCGGTCAGCGGGAAGCGCTCGGCCAGCGCCGCGCTGTGCCGCCAGTGCGTGGCGGCGCGACGGCCGTCCAGCAGCCCGGCGGCGCCCAGCACGAAGGCGCCGCTGCAGATGGACAGCACCCGGCCGCCGCCCTCGACCACCCCGCGCAGCGCCGCCAGCAGCGGCTCCGGGTAGTCGCGGCGGATGCTCGCCGCGGTGACCACGGCGAGGTCCGCCCCGGCGAGGCGCTCCGGGCCGTACGGCACGTCCACCGCGAAGCCGGAGTGGGTGGCGTGCGGCCCCGGACGGGCCCCGGCGATCGCGAAGTCGTAGCCCGGCAGCCCGTCGGCGGTGCGGTCCAGGCCGAACACCTCGCAGGCCACGCCCAGTTCGAAGGGGTGGACCTCCTCCAGCACCACCGCGACCACGTTCTTCAGCATGCCCACCAGGATGCCCCCGGTGCCCGCCCCGGCGGAAGGAACCGAATGGCAGGATTTCGAGGTGATCGGTCATTCCTGCCACTCGTGGCCGCGGTGCCGCCCGGCCACAGTGGTGCCCATGGACAGCGACACCCTCATCGGCGCACTCGCCATGACCGCGGCCGTCGGCGGTTTCGGCCTGCTCGGCCTCCTGATCGGCCGCGAGACCTCCAGCGGCCCGGCGGCCGGCCGCGACAACTACCACCGCCCGGGCGGCTACCCGGCCGACCAGGCCCGGCCCGAGCGGCTGTACGGCACCGCCGGCCCGTCCGTCGCCCGGTCCGCCGCCCACTCCGCCGCCGCGCCCGCCGAACCGTTCACCGAACCGTCCGCCGACCCGATCGGTTCGACCCCGGAGGACCGCCCCGCACCGGCCTCCGGCACACTGGCCCGATGGACTTCCTCATCCGCCAGGCCCTCCCCGAGGACCTCACCGACGCCGGCCGGATCACCGTCGAGGCCTTCGTCGGCGACGGCTTCACCAACCCCACGAGCACCTACGTCGAGCTGCTGCGCGACGCCGGGCGACGGGCCCTGGAGGCCGAACTCCTGGTCGCCGTCGACGCGGCCGGAGCCGGGGTCCTCGGCTGCGTGACCTTCGCCGTCGGCGGCACCGAGTGGGCGGACATCGCCTCCCCCCGGGAGGGCGAGATACGGATGCTGGCCACCGCCGGCGCCGCCCGGGGCCGGGGCGTCGGCGAGGCCCTGGTCCGCGCCTCCGTCGCCCGCAGCCGCGACCTCGGCCTGGCCGGCATGGCCTTCTCCACCCGCCCGGAGATGACCACCGCCCACCGCCTCTACGAGCGGGTCGGCTTCCGCCGCACCCCCGAGCGCGACTGGGCCCCGTACCCGGGGATGGACCTGATGGTCTACACGATGGCGTTCTGACCCGGCATCGACTGCCGCACGCACTTGGTGACTTGAAATGACCATCCGATCGGCTCGCTGCTAGTATCCGCCGCATGACGACGGGGAGTGTGCCCAGCGGCTGGTACGAGGACCCTTCCGGGCAGGCCAACACGCTGCGCTGGTGGGACGGTTCGACCTGGACCGACAAGGTTCAGGCCAAGCCGGGCGGTGGCACGCCCGCGAACCCGTTCCCCGGCCATACCGCCCAGAGCGCCGCCGCGCCGACGGCCGCCGCCCCGGTGGCACCGGTTCGACAGCCCGTTCCCCCGGTGCCGGCCGCGCCGACGCCGCCTTCCGTGCCGACCCAGCCCGTCGCACCGGCGGCGCAGGCCGCGCCCGCCGTTCCGGGTCCCAGGCCGATTCCCACCTCGGTGGTGTTCGAGACCGTCGAGCCGGACCGCACCAAGCGCCGGGTGCTCCTGGCCGTCGGCGCCGTGGTGCTGTCGGTGGCCATGGCGGGAGCCGGCTACGTGGTCGGTCACAAGACCGCCAAGCCCGGCTCGGCGAAGGCCGATCCGACCGCGTCCCCGACGGTCGCCGCCGACCCCAAGAGCCCGAACGGCTTCATGGGCACCGCCCTGACCGGCGGCCAGCAGCTGCCCGGCGGCCGGCAGATCGTCGGCCAGGACTCGAAGATGAACTTCATGCTGCCGCAGGACTGGCAGGTCCAGGTCGACGCCAAGGCGCCGAACGAGGTCCGCTACGCGGTCAGCCCGTACGCCTGCGTGGGCCACGGCAGCGGAGCCTGCACCCGCGGCCTGGTCGTCCAGAACCTCCGGGTGTTCAACGGCGGTTGGTCCGATCCGAAGTCGCTGGTGCTCGGCATGGGCCAGCTGCTCTACAACACCCGCTACGGCGCCGACGCGCCGGCGCCGCCGGAGCCGGTCAAGCAGTCGGCCGTCAAGATCCAGGGCATGGACGGCTACCTCGCGCTGTGGCACGTCCCGATGTCCAGCGCCTCCTCCACGCCGGACAGCTACTGCGGCGTCCTCCAGGTCACCCCGGCGGCCGGGGCCACCACCGTCCCCGTGCTCCAGATCTGCCTCGACCAGGCGGCGGAGGCTCCCCCGCTGGCACTGATGGACCAGATCGCGAACTCCGTCAAGATCACACCCTGACGCTCGCCCCACCCGCGGGCCCGCCCTCCCGCGGAGCCCGCGGGCGCTGACGCGCCCGGCCCCGGCCCCGGCCCCGGGCTGAGATCGCTCGACCACGGCCCGTATGCTGACCGATTGAACGACTATCAGCGAGGCCCCTGAGGGGCGCCGACACGCCGTTGCCGCCGAACGGCGGCCGGGTGTCCGGCGCCGGTGGGCGGTGACAGAGCAGGGAACCAGCGCTTCGGTACGACGGAGCGGC
This sequence comes from Kitasatospora sp. NPDC127116, assembly GCF_042677365.1. Classification (NCBI taxonomy): domain Bacteria; kingdom Bacillati; phylum Actinomycetota; class Actinomycetes; order Kitasatosporales; family Streptomycetaceae; genus Kitasatospora; species Kitasatospora sp. NPDC127116. The sequence goes on along the minus strand of NZ_JBHXTL010000105.1, from coordinate 8,554 downwards.
TGTACGGGGGTTGACTGGTGGATTCCACCGACGAACGGGCGGCGAAGCGGAGCAGCCGGGTGCGCGGACGCCACGGACGCGTCCTGCCCCGGTCCCGGCACGAACGGCGCATCGTCCGCCGGGACGTGCGCAACAGCGCGGCCCAACGGGCCTACGTCGCATGCGCCGAGACCGTCGGCCCGCTGACCCCCGGTGAGGACGGCGCCGCCGTTCGCTACCGCTCGGTCTCCTCGCGCGGCGTCACGTTCGTCACGACCCTCCTGGTGACCGTCAACGCACTCGCCGGCCTCGCCTTCGTCGGCTGGCTGCTCCTTCCCGAACACATTCCCGGCTCCGGAGTGGGCTGGTCCCCGGACTGGCGGATCAACCTCGCCAGAATCTGCTTCTGTGCAGTTATCACGGTGGAAGTCATCCGCTTGGTTCAGAACCTCGCGGTCTGGGTCTTCGCGTTCCGTGCCAAGGACCCGGTGCCGGTCACCCCGCCGCCCGGTCTGCGGGTCGCGGTGCTCACCACGATCGTGCCCTCCAAGGAGCCGATCGAGATCGTCGAGCGCACCCTCGCGGCGATGCTGCGGATCGAGTACGACGGTCAGGTCGACGTCTGGATCCTCGACGAGGGCGACGACGACCGCGTCAAGAAGATGGCCGCCCGACTCGGCGTCAACCACTTCAGCCGCAAGGGGCGCCCGGAGTACAACCAGGCCGAGGGCGAGTTCCGCGCCAAGACCAAGTCCGGCAACCACAACTCCTGGCGCGCCGAGCACGAGCACGGCTACGACGTGGTGGCCCAGATGGACCCGGACCACGTCCCGCTGCCCTGCTTCCTGGAGCGCACCCTCGGCTACTTCCGCGACCCCGACGTCGCCTTCGTGGTCGCCCCCCAGGTGTACGGCAACATGTACGACAACTGGGTCGCCCACGGCGCCTCCGTGCAGCAGTACCTGTTCTCCGGTCTGGTCGAGCGCGGCGGCAACGGCATGGACGCCCCGCTGCTGATCGGCACCAACCACCTGTACCGGCCCAGCGCCTGGCAGCAGATCGGCGGCTACCAGGACTCGATCATCGAGGACCACCTCACCAGCATGCGGGTCCAGGCCTCCGTCAATCCGGGGACCGGCCAGCGCTGGAAGGGCGTCTACACCCCCGACGTCCTCGCCGTCGGCGAGGGCCCGACCTCCTGGACCGACTACTTCAACCAGCAGAAGCGCTGGGCCTACGGCATCTGGGAGATCCTGCTCAAGAGCCGGCTGCGCTCGGGCATCAAGCTGCGGCTCCGCCAGCGCGTGCTCTACGGCCTGGTCCAGTTCTACTACCCGAGCGTGGCGCTCACCACCGTCCTCGGCAGTCTCGCCACCTCCGTCTACCTGGCCCTCGGCATCACCTCCATCCACCTCAACAGCACCCACTGGATGGCCCTGTGGGGCGCCAGCATGGGCAGCTGGCTCGTGCTGTGGCTGTGGCTGCGCCGGTTCAACCTGGCCGCGCACGAGCGGCGCGAGATCGGCATGGCCGGCATGGGCCTCGCCCTGTTCGCCGGCCCGGTCTACGTGGCCGCCGCGATCGCGGCGCTGCTGCGCCGCCCGCTCGCCTACGCCGTCACCGCCAAGGGCGACCTGCGCAGCGCCGAGTCGCTGTCGACGTTCCGGCTGCACCTGCTGTGGGCGGCGGTCGCGGGCGGACTGCTCGGCGCGAGCTTCACGCTGCACCACGACATCTGGATCCTGCGCTTCTGGGCCGGGGTCAGCCTGTTCACCGGCCTCGCGCCGCTGGCGATCTCCTTCGTCGGCGCCCGCCGCGAGGCGCGGGCCCAGCGGGCCGTCGCCGCCAGGGCCGCCGACACCGCCGAGGAACTCGTGACCGCGTCCCTGCCCGTCCAACGGACCGAACCGCCGCACGCCGGGGAGACCGCCCCGACGGCCGTGGAGGAGGACGGCTTCGAGGAAGGACCGGAGCCCGCCCGGGTCGGCGGCCGGCCCGAGCGGGGGGCCCGCTGATGCTGCGGATCACCGTCCCCCGGATCGCCGCCCTGCTCGCCCTGGTGCTGATGGTCGGGTACACCTTCGTGCTCGCGCCCCGGCTCTCCCGCAACCACGACCAGGACCCGTACAGCTTCGCCGGTGCGGCCCCCACGGCGATGCCGGGCTGGCTGACCAGCGCCCTGGCCGCGTCGCCGTCCCCGTCCGCCACCCCCACCACGCCGGGCGCGACCGCCGCCCCGCCGCCCCCGCCGCCGCAGTTCCCGCCGGCCGGCGGCGCCTTCACCGGCATCATGACCAAGCCCGGCCCGTACGACCTCGGCCCGCTCGACGAGTTCACCGCCGCCGTCAAGCACCAGCCGAGCGTGCTGGAGTTCTCGGTCGGCTGGTGGGACCGGAAGTTCGACCGCCGGGTGTTCGACACCGTCGCCGAGCGCGGCATCATGCCGATGGTCGCCTGGGAGCCCTGGGACTACCGCAAGGAGGCGAAGGAGGACAAGCTCCGCGGCGAGCAGCCGGAGTACGCCCTCTCGAACATCATCGACGGCAGGTTCGACGACTACATCAGGACCTGGGCCGAGGGCGTCAAGGGCCTCGGCTACCCCATCGCCCTGCGCTTCGCCCACGAGATGAACGGCTACTGGTACCCCTGGACCGAGCAGGCGAACGGCAACCGGAAGGGCCAGTACGTCCAGGCGTGGCAGCACGTCCACGACATCTTCAAGCAGGTCGGCGCCACCCGGGTCACCTGGGTGTGGAGCCCCAACGTCGACTACGAGAACGCCACCAGCCTGAACACCCTCTACCCGGGCGAGGACTACGTCGACTGGGTCGGCCTGTCCGGCTACTACGGCACCACCGGCGTCGAGAAGTACAAGTCGTTCGACCAGATCTTCCAGCCGACCATCGAGCAGATCCGGGCGTTCACGAAGAAGCCCGTGGTGATCACCGAGACCGGGGCCACCGACACCTCGGGGCTGAAGGCGCAGTGGATCACCGAGATGTTCGCGCAGCTCCCCCAGCACCCCGACATCATCGGCGTGATCTGGTACGAGTCGCGCAAGGAGGTCGACTGGCGGGTCGCCGCGTCCGGCGCCGCGTCCGAGGCGTTCGCGGCCGGGGTCTCCGCGCCCCGCTACAACACGCCCTGGACCATCCGCTCCCTGCCGGCCCTGACCGCCGCGCCGCCGGCCCCCGCGCCCGCCCCGACGCCCGATCCCCCGACCACTCCGAGCCCGACGGCCGGCTCCACCACGAAGCCCCCCGCCAAGAAGCCGACCTCCCCCGCGACCCGGCCCCGGTCGAGCTCCACCCCCGCCGGGTGAGCGCGCCGCCGAGCCGGCCCTCGTACCGGCCGACAACACCGCAGCAGGGAGGCGAGAACCCCATGACCACCACCCCCGCCGTACCCGGAACCGGGCGCGCGACCCGGCGCTCGTGGTGGTGGCTCGCGCCGACCATCGTGATCGCGCTGATCCTGTGCGCCGTGCTGCTCCCCCGGGACCGCAGGCAGCCCGACCAGGCCGCCCCCGCGGTCGCCCCGCTGCCGGCCGCCACCGCCGGCGAGATCTGCTCCACCGCGGAGAACCGCTACCCCGCCCAGGCCGTCGACTCCGGCCGCTACCTGATCAACCCGAACGAGTGGAACGCCACCGGGGGCCTCTGCATCAGCGGCACCGACGGCGGAAGCGGCTTCCGGGTGACCCGCAGCGGCATCGGCCCCGCCAGCCTGACCGACCCGGACCGCGGCCCCGGCGCGTACCCGCACATCAGCACCCAGCTCCAGCCCGGCACCGGCCCGCTGCCCATCGCGGTCGACAAGTTGCGCTACGCCACCAGCAGCTGGCGGACCACGCAGATCGACAGCGGCGTCTACAACGCCTCGTACGACGTCTGGTACAGCAACAGCCGGACCAGCTGCTCCTTCACCGAGAGCGCCGAGCTGATGATCTGGCTGCGCGGGAACGGCAAGACCCCGTTCGGCCGGCAGGCCGGCGAGCTCCAGGTCGGCGGCGCCTCCTACCGGGTGTACGAGGCGCCGAAGAAGAGCAGCCACACCCTGATCACCTACGAGATGGCCACCAGCGCGACCTCCGTCACCGACCTGGACCTGCGGGCCTTCACCCGCGACGCCGTCCAGCGCGGCTACGTCCCGGCGGGCTCGTACCTGTGCGCCGTCCAGGCCGGTTTCGAGATCTGGGACGGGGGCGCCGGGCTCAGCAGCGACTCGTTCTCGTTCCAGGCCGCCGCCGGGCAGCCCAGCGGCGCGATCACCTCGGCCCTGCCCGGTCTCTGCCTGGACAGCCGGGTGGCGGGCGATCCGGCCGCGATCGGCGCCGGCACCTGCGACGGCTCGCCCGCGCAGGCGTGGACGATGGGGGACGACGGCTCGGTGGGGCAGAGCGGGCGCTGCGTCGAGGATCCGGGCCTCGGTTTCCCCGTCCTCACGGACTGCACCTCGCGTCCCGACCAGCGCTGGCGGGTGACCCCGACGGGGCAGCTCGCGAACCAGGGCACCGGGCGCTGCGTCGAGAATCCGGGCGCCGCCGCGAGCGGGACCGCCCAGGTCCGGATGCGCCCGTGCGAGGCCCGCACAGGCCAGGAATGGCACCCTCCAGCCTGAGCAGTTTATCGCACACACAGTCGAACAACTGTACTTCGCGACACAACATGTGGGGCTGCATCGGACTCACGGCACTAGATGTATGCTCGTCCCTGCTGTCGATGCAGGGGAACTCGGTGCGAATCCGGGACTGCCCCGCAGCGGTGAGCGGGCGGCTCCACGAGCCCTCCCCGCGAGTCCGAATACCTGCCGACGGCGTGCCACGGGCCCTCCCGCAGAGGCCGGCAGCACGAGCAGTTTCCTTCCGGGCCTCGCGGGCGGGCCGGGGATGCCACCGTCGCGCGGACGCCGCTTGCGCCCGCGTGCGTGCTCCCCTGCCCCGATCGGCCCGGTACCCCCGATCACCGCCGCCCGATCGCCGCCAGGAGAGAGCGCCTTGACCATCGCCGCCTCAGCCACCCTGCCCACCCAGGGCACCGGCACCGCCTTCACCGACCCGACGGTCTCCGACCCCGGCGGCGCCCTGTTGCGGCTGCTCACCGACCGCAGCACCGACCTCACCGAGGTCGACCCCGGCCATGTCGCCGCCGCCGCGCTGCGCGGCCGCCACGCCGGCTCGGACTTCGCCGAGCTGCGCGGCCTGGCCGTGGACGCCGCCGCGTCGATGATCGCCGAGGACCCCCAGTACTCGAAGCTCGCCGCCCGCCTGCTCGCCCTGGAGATCGTCGACGAGGCGAACAGCCAGGGCTCGGTGTCCTTCTCCGCCTCGATCGCCGTCGGCCACGCCGAGGGCCTGATCGGCGACACCACCGCCGCCTTCGTCACCAAGCACGCGGCCGCCCTGGACGCGCTCGTCGACACCAAGGGCGACGACCGCTTCGAGTACTTCGGCCTGCGCACGGTGCAGTCCCGCTACCTGCTGCGCCACCCGATCACCCGCAAGGTGATCGAGACCCCGCAGCACTTCCTGCTCCGCGTCGCCTGTGGCCTGGCGGTCGGCGACAGCGAGCAGTCCGTGCGCGAGGTGGCCGAGCTGTACGGCCTGATGAGCCGCCTGGAGTACCTGACCTCCTCGCCGACGCTCTTCAACTCCGGCACCCGCCACCCGCAGATGTCGAGCTGCTACCTGCTCGACTCGCCGCTGGACAACCTGGACTCGATCTACAACCGCTACGCGCAGATCGCCCGCCTGTCCAAGCACGCCGGCGGCATCGGCCTGTCGTACTCGCGCATCCGCTCGCGCGGCAGCCTGATCCGCGGCACCAACGGCAAGTCCAACGGCATCGTGCCGTTCCTGCGCACCCTCGACTCCTCGGTCGCCGCCGTCAACCAGGGCGGCCGCCGCAAGGGCGCGGCCTGCGTCTACCTGGAGACCTGGCACGCCGACATCGAGGAGTTCCTGGAGCTCCGCGACAACACCGGCGAAGAGGCCCGCCGCACCCACAACCTCAACCTGGCGCACTGGATCCCGGACGAGTTCATGCGCCGGGTCAACGCCAACCAGGACTGGTCGCTGTTCTCCCCGGCCGACGTGCCCGAGCTGGTCGACCTGTGGGGCGAGGAGTTCGACGAGGCGTACCGCAAGGCCGAGCTGGCCGGCAAGGCCGTGCGCACCATCCCGGCGCAGACCCTGTACGCCCGCATGATGCGCACCCTCGCGCAGACCGGCAACGGCTGGATGACCTTCAAGGACGCCTCCAACCGCGCCGCCAACCAGACCGCGCTGCCCGGCCGCACGGTGCACTCCTCCAACCTGTGCACCGAGATCCTGGAGGTCACGGACGACTCCGAGACCGCCGTCTGCAACCTGGGCTCGGTCAACCTGGGCGCCCACGTCGCCCCGGGCGCCTCGGCCGCCGACCTGATCGGCGCCATGGACTGGGAGCGCCTCGACGCCACCGTCCGTACGGCCGTGACGTTCCTCGACCGCGTGGTGGACATCAACTTCTACCCGACCACCGAGGCCGGGACGTCCAACTCCCGCTGGCGGCCGGTCGGCCTCGGCGTGATGGGCCTCCAGGACGTCTTCTTCCAGCTGCGGATCGACTTCGACTCCGCCGAGGCGAAGGTCCTCTCCACCCTCATCGCCGAGCGCATCATGCTCACCGCGTACGAGCGCTCCGCCGACCTGGCCGAGCAGCTCGGCCGCCACGAGGCGTACGGCGAGACCCGCGCCGCCCGCGGCGAACTGCACATCGACCACTTCCCGACGGCCGCCCCGCAGTGGGCCGACCGCTGGACGGCGCTGCGCACCCGGATCGCCGAGACCGGCCTGCGCAACTCGCTGCTGCTGGCCATCGCGCCGACCGCGACCATCGCGTCCATCGCCGGCGTGTACGAGTGCATCGAGCCGCAGGTGTCCAACCTGTTCAAGCGCGAGACGCTGTCCGGCGAGTTCCTCCAGGTCAACCCGTACCTGGTGCGCGAGCTCAAGGAGCTCGGCGTCTGGGACCAGCAGACCCGCGACGCCCTGCGCGACGCCAACGGCTCCGTCCAGGAGCTGAACTGGCTGCCCGCCGAGGTGCGTTCGCTGTACCGGACGGCCTGGGAGCTGCCGCAGCGCGCGCTGATCGACCTGGCCGCGGCGCGGATGCCGTACCTGGACCAGAGCCAGTCCCTGAACCTGTTCATGGCGGCGCCGACCATCGGCAAGCTCAGCTCGATGTACGCCTACGCGTGGAAGGTCGGTCTGAAGACCACCTACTACCTGCGCTCGCGCCCGGCCACCCGCATCGCCCAGGCCGCGTCCGGTGCCGCCCGCGCCGCCGCGCCGGCGCCCGTGCCCGTGAACACCCCGACCCTCACCCCGGAGCAGGAAGCCGCCCTCGCCTGCTCCCTGGAGAACCCCGAGTCCTGCGAGGCCTGCCAGTAATGTCCCAGTCCGAAGACCGCAAGATGCTGCTCGACCCCGGCTTCGAGCTGACCCTGCGCCCGATGCGCTACCCGTCGTTCTACGACCGGTACCGGGACGCGATCAAGAACACCTGGACCGTCGAGGAGGTGGACCTGCACTCCGACGTCGCCGACCTGGCGAAGCTCAGCGAGGGCGAGCGCCACCTGATCGGCCGGCTGGTCGCGTTCTTCGCGACGGGCGACTCGATCGTCTCCAACAACGTGGTGCTGAGCCTCTACAAGCACATCAACTCGCCCGAGGCGCGGCTGTACCTCTCGCGGCAGCTGTTCGAAGAGGCCGTGCACGTCCAGTTCTACCTGACGCTGCTCGACACCTACCTGCCCGACCCGGAGGACCGCAACGCGGCCTTCGCGGCGGTGGAGAACATCCCCTCCATCCGCCAGAAGGCGCAGTTCTGCTTCAAGTACATGAACGCGGTCGACCACATCGACTCGCTGCAGACGAAGGAGGACAGGCGGGCGTTCCTGCTCAACCTGATCTGCTTCGCGGCATGCGTCGAGGGGCTGTTCTTCTACGGCGCGTTCGCCTACGTGTACTGGTTCCGGAGCCGTGGCCTGCTGCACGGCCTGGCGACCGGTACGAACTGGGTGTTCCGCGACGAGTCCATGCACATGGACTTCGCGATGTCGGTGGTCGACACCGTCCGCGAGGAGGAGCCCGACCTCTTCGACGACGAGATGGCCAAGCAGGTCACGGAGATGCTGGAAGAGGCCGTCGAGGCCGAGCTCCAGTTCGCCCAGGACCTGTGCGGCGACGGCCTGGCCGGCATGAACACCGCCTCGATGCGCGAGTACCTGGAGGCTGTCGCCGACCAGCGCCTCGCGCGCCTCGGCCTGCCGATCCGGTACGGCTCCACGAACCCGTTCGGCTTCATGGAGCTCCAGAACGTCCAGGAGCTGACCAACTTCTTCGAGCGCCGCGTGTCGGCGTACCAGGTCGCCGTCGAGGGCACCGTCGCCTTCGACGACGACTTCTAGGAAGAACAGAACGAACGACAGAGGTGCCCCGCACGGCCACAGCCGTGCGGGGGACCTCTGGCGGGTCAGGGGGCCGGAAACACCCCGCCCGGTATCCCCGGGAGGAAGGCCGACCAAGCCGCAG
>NZ_JBHXTL010000104.1:27104-36960 GCF_042677365.1 Kitasatospora sp. NPDC127116 | reverse complement strand
TTTTTGTTTTTTTTTTTGTTTTGGTTTTTGTGTTGGTGGTGGTGGTGTTTGGGGGGCGGGGGGGGCGGGGGGCGGGGGTCGCGCGGCGCCCCCCCCCCCCCCCCGGCCCGCCGGGGGGGGTGGGGGGCGCCGACCGAGGCGCCCCCCACCTTCCGCCTAGTCCTGGTCGGCAGCCTTGCGGAAGGCCTGTCCGCAGCGGCCGCAGTTCAGCCCGCCGTCCTCGTCGCCGTCCTCGCGGCCGAATTCCCATACAGCGGAGCTGATCTGGATGCGGCGAGCCGCCTCCGGGCTGCCGTCCTTACCCGGCTTGGTGCAGCCGCAGATGACCAGGAACCGGGTCGGCGGGCGCTTCTTCGGACGGGTGGGGACGTATTCGCCTTCGCCGTTCTCGTCGTCTCCCTCACCCCCGGTGCCCGGGGTTCCGGTCGGCCCGCTCTTGCCCTCCGTGCCTCCACCGCCGGCAGTGGGGGCGGGACGGCCGGCACCGGCAATGGCGATCGCCTGGGGGTCGTAGATGTAGGGAAGGCGCGCTTCGTCCAGCGCCTTGATGACGTCGGCATACTGCTCGATGGTGGCCGGGGTGATCGTGCACTTGGACAGCCCTCGGACGGTGCACGGCTCGGCGGGCGGGGTCAGTCCCAGCTCTGTGGCGAGCCCCGCAAAGCGGCGGTTGTGGTACCGGCCGCTGCTGCTGGTGTCCTTGATCCGCCGGGTGTAGGCCATGCCGTGAGCGGCCTCGTGCAAGAGCGTTTCCACGGTGCGCTCGCCACCAAGGGACAGCAGCTCCCCGCCCGCGAACAGCTCCGGCGTCCGCTTGCGCGCTGCCTCGCCCTCGACCGTCCAGAAGTCCGCGCCGAAGTGGCCCCAGGTGATGCCGCCCTTGGTGCGGCCCATGCCGGTGATCATCACGACGTTGGGGACGTCGGGGTGCTGGGCCTGGATCGCAGCCCACGCTGCCTCAAGGGCGGCGATGATGCGGCTTCCGTGCTCGCGGTCGGTGGGCTGGGCGGGGATGGTGGCGGTGGTGATGGTCATCGTGCTGCTTTCCTATCGAATCGGGACCGGAGTTGGGAGGGGAACCCGGGCGGGCGGGGCGCCCGCCCGGGTGTGCGGGCTAGCTCGCGCGCCGGTCGCGCTGCCCGGGGATGCGAATCGTCGGCTGATCCGGGGTGGGCTGCTGGTCCTCGGTCATTTCGGTTCCTTTCGTCGGGTGTTGGTGGTGTCCGGGTGGGTGAGGTGCCGTTCCTCACCCCTCCCTGACAACAACTAGAATACAGCAATAGAGGATCAGGGCAAAGTCAACACCCCTTCATATCGCGACAAAACCGCAGGTCAGAGGGGGTGTCTAAATATCCCTCAAGGAATTTTCTAGCGTGTGCACGCTAGGAATCATGGCCGGTTGTCCGGCGGCCGCCGAGGTGGACGGCCTCCCGCTCGCCCTGGTCTTCCTGCTTGCCCGGAGGCCTCCGCCCCGGTTCGCCGGTGGGCGTTCGGGCCGGCCTCGGCCGGGCACCCCCGGCTGGGGGCTGAGAGATTGAGAACTCGTTGCGGATTCCTGGGGCTAGCCACAGCCGGGTCACCCCTGGGGGCGGAGGCCTTGGGCAGCACGCGGGCGGAGAGGGCAGAGCCGGCCGGCGCCCCGCGCCGGTCGGCGGCCTCGGCTGCTCGACCCGCCACACTCCCTTGTCTGTCCGTCTCGGCCTTCGTTGCTGCCGAGTCTCAGGACCGCTGGTGCTCACTACGGTCCGCCGTCCGGCCGCGTCAGCTCGGTAGCGAGCACGGAGCCGCACGCGAAGCGCGAGCAACCCGCGCCCCACCACCGACTCCCCCTGGCTGGCGACGAACCCTTAGCGTGTGCGCGCTAATCCTGCTGGTGAGACTGGAGTTCCTTGGCCTTGGTGATGATGCGGCGGGCGGTGCGCTCGCTCACCGCGAACTGCCCCGCGACGGTGGCGGCGGTCACGGCGTCGGCCTGGGCGCTGAGCTGCTCGGCGACGGTGGCGGCACGGGGGTCCGCCTTGGTCCTCGGCTTGCGGTCCCTGGCGCCGATCGTCCGCCCCTTGTACTCCACCGGTCGGTCGCGGTGCTCCTCGACGGACGCCCTGGTCCACCACCGCCGGCCGTGGCGTTCAACGCCCTCGCTCATCCGGCCGCCTGAGGCGTCGGCTCGGATGGTGGACGGCGCCAGGTCGGCGACCTGGCCGGCTTCCTTGTCGGTCAGCAGGTCGGTGGGGTCGGGGTCAGCCGGCAGTGGGGGAATTGGTTCGCCGGCCAGGTAGGCGTTCACCTGGGCAGCGTCGTAGATGATCGGCCGCTCGGAGCCGGGGAGCGCCTGCACCTTGCTGGTGAAGGCCCTGTGGTGGTTCCGACGCCAGGTGGCGACGGAGACGCCGGCCGCCCTCGCGACGTCCTCCAGCTCGTAGGTCGGGCGCCCCTGGGGGATCATCGCACTCCTCGTGTGTCGGGCCGCGCGGTGCGCGCGGTGCGTTGTTGCTGGTGGTGAGGCTACGGCCAGACCTCCGCGCTGCCTCGCCTTGGGGGTCGGTCGACGGCACGCGGTCGCCGGGGGCGGCAGCGCGGCCGGTAGCGGCTCGATGCCGCTGCCGGCCGCTCCGGCGGCCGCGGTGCCGGCTTCGGGCTGTAGACTGGAGCCGCTTTCCCCCGTTGCCTTCGTTGGGTGTTGGTGGGATGCAGCGTTACGGGCCGGTGGATGCCGTCACCCTTCGGGGTGTCCCACCGGCCCGCTGCTGTTTGGTGATCAGGCCGTGGCGGTGTGCTCCGCGCGGTCGCACGCGAGTAGACCGGCCCTCAGCTCGTCCTCGGCGCAAGCAAGCGCGGCGGCGGTCTCCGGCCCGGGGGCCTGCTCGGCGGCCCGGCGGGCGCGGGCCACCCGCCTCTCCAGTGACTCGATCGCGGCGTACGCCTGGCTGGTGCGGTCGGTGGTGGTCATGGCGCTTCTCCTGGTGCTCGGCGTTCGGTTGCCCGTGGGGTGGGACGCCCTGGGGGCGACGGTGTTGAACTCGCCGCCCCCAGGGCTTTGGTTGCTAGCTCTCCTGGTGTCGGAGCCAGGCTTCCCGGCTCACCTCGTCCTGGTAGCACCCGAACGCGTGGTCGGTGATCTCGCCGGGGGCGATCTCCACCAACTCGCCGTAGGCGAGCACGGAGGCCAGGGCGTTGACGAAGAGTTCGGCCCGGCCCTCCTCACCGAGGCGGCACAGGACGGGCACCATGCTGACCGTCTTGGTGACCTCGATCATCGCGGCCTTGATCAGGGCGCCCGGGGTGATGACCCCCCGGGCGGCGTGGAAGAGGTCGGCGGCCATGTCGCCGAGGGCCATCGCCGTCAAGTCGTCGCCCAGCTCCTCCCGCGCCGCCGGGGCGAAGTTGCGGCTGACGTACTCGGCCGCCATCGCCTGGCCGACGATCGCCCGCTCCGCCAGGCAGAAGCAGCTCCCGATGCCCTCGGCCCGCATGATGAAGACGTTCAGCGCCTGGACGCCGTGGGCGACGTGCTCCGTGTTCGGGACCATCCCGGTTCCTTTCGTTGGGTGTTGGTGGTGTCCGGGTGGGTGAGGTGCCGTTCCTCGCCCCTCCCTGACAACAACTAGAATACAGCAATAAAGGATCAGGGCAAAGTCAAAGCCCCTTCGTGTCGCGACAAAACCGCAGGTCAGAGGGGGTTTCTAAATATCCCTCAAGGAATTTTCTAGCGTGTGCACGCTAGGAATCATGGCCGGTTGTCCGGCGGCCGCCGAGGCGGACGGCCTCCCGCTCGCCCTGGTCTTCCTGCTCGCCCCGGAAGGCCTCCGCCCCGGTTCGCCGGTGGGCGTTCGGGCCGACCTCGGCCAGGCACCCCCGGCGGCCGGGGGTGGGCCCTTCCTCGGTGTGGACAGCTGTGCCGTCATCCCGGGTTCTGGGGGCCGTCAACTCACCACGTTTTTAGGTGAGTTGACGGCCCCCAGGTTCCGGGATAGCCCGAAGGGTGGCCACGCCGAGGAAGGGTCCGGCACCGGCGGGCTACAGCAACCACCTACCCACCCGCACCTACCCACCATCCCCACCCCTTCCTTGGGCGGACCGGGGTTCGGGGCGGAGCCCCGGGGGGGTGAACGCCGGCCCTGCAACCACAGCCAGGACACCGGGACGGCCACCGACAGCCGGCCCCGTAGGCGGCCGCGGACGACTTCCGCACGCGGTGGCGGCACCCCCCACCGCCACACAGGGGCGCCCAGCACCGATCCGCCAACCAACACGGCGGGCCGGGGGCCGGTCTACGCGTCGCCGAGGTCGTAGATCGAATCGGGTTCCGACCGCCGTGCCTGGTGCCCCTTTCCGTCTGGGTCGACGGTGATGATGCTCGGTTCCAAACCTGCCCACTTCCAAACGATCTTGAGTTTCCGCGATTTCTCGCAGGTGTTGTGCCAGTAGACCGTGGTGGTCCAGATCCCGGAGTCGTCCCACGACCAGTTGAAACAGCCGTTTGATCCACGGTGCGTGGTGCTGCGGGTCTGCGCGGTGGCGGGGCCGGCCATCGTGGTCAGGAGGAGGGTGCCCGCCGCAACGGCGGCGGTGAGGAGACGGCGGGTAGGTTTCACGTGGTGCCCCTGGTGATCTGCCCCTCGTCGCGGGGCGTGTACCGGGGTGAACCTTGCCGCCGGAGCGCGGGTTGCGGCGTTCACCTGATCGGACCACCCGGCGAAGCAGCGCCCGCCGAACGGGAAGGCCCGCTCCCCCGGCTCGGGGAGCGGGCCAGGTTTCAGCGTGTGCACGCTATCGGGTTGTTCGCCTCTCGACCGCATCGGTGATCGCGGCGGCCTCGGCGTCCGACCACCGAGCGAGCGCGTTCTCCGCCTCCTCGCGGAACTCCGGGTGGTGCTCGGCCAGGTGGACGAGTACGTACGCCAGGCGGCGGTGGTGCCCGGCCACGGCGTCGGGGTCGGTCTCGCCTCGAAGGGTCTGCATTCGCAGTTCGTACGACTCAGCCATCAGGCTGTTCATCAGCCGGAGGGCGTCCATCGGGGTGGTCACCGGCGGGCTGGTCTGCCGGAGGAGGTGTTGGCGGAGTTCGTCGTGGGCCATGGCGCTCATCCTCTCGTACTCGGGGGGGCATGGGGGAGGCCCGGACGCGGGGTCGTCCGGGCCTCCGAGGATGGCGGTTCAGGCCGGCGCCGAACCGGTCCGAACCGCCGCTCTGGGGTCCTACCGGGGCAGGATCGCGGGGCGGCTCGTGCTCCACCCGGCGGGGGTGGTCAGGGAATCGGGGCGCTCGACCCACCGGCACGTCCAGTCGGTCACATCGGGCTGGTGCCGTCCTCCCCACTCAAGGCAGAGGTCGGCCAGGCAGCAGGTCAGGGTTTCGGTGGCAGGGTTCGCGTCGCTCGGCCAGATGCCGTCAGGCCGCAGGTAGGCGGCGCTGTCGCCGGCGGTGAGTGCGCACGTCGGCCCCCACTTCGGCACGCCCACCGGGACCACGCCGGTGATCATGTCGTCCGCTACGGCGGCGAACATCCACAGCGCGGGGTACTGGTCGGCCGTCATCCGGCGCGGGAGTGCCCCGGTCCGGCGCAATTCGGGCGCGGGCCGGGCGCCGGGAAGGGCTGGCGGCTGGTTGTGGAGGATGCCGCCGGCCCGGGGCGGGGCAGCGTCGGGGAGGTCACACCCGAGCGCGCGGGCACACAGCAGGCCGTCACGCGGGTCTCGGCCGGCTACGACCCACGGGTGGAGGCCACCAAGGGCCACGGGCGCGATGATGACGCCGCTGGGCTTGAGCTGGTCGATCCATCGGGGGGACAGCCCGCTCACGGCCGTGGTCACCACGATCACGTCGTAGGGCCCGGCTTCGGGGCGTCCGTCGTAGAGGTCGCCGGCCTCGACGTCGACCAAGCCGGCGTTTCGGCCGGCCGGTCCCAGCCCAGCCCGTACGTCCTCGACGTCGGCGGCCGTGCTCTGGAGACTGACCACCGTCCGCCCGGTCCAGCGGACCATCCGCTCGGCCACCGGGCCAGGCCCGAGGTGGAGCGCCCAATCCCCCGGCCGCACAAGGCCGGCGAGCACCGGGGGCGGCCCCGCCACGGGCGGGGCGGTAACGGGCGCGGGGAGGTGGTCCATCACGGTGCCTCTCGGTGCTGCGGCGGAACGGTGGCGGGGGCGAGCTGGACGGGCGCGGCCACGGCGGTGAGCGTCACGCCGCTCCGCAGGAGCCACCGGCGCATGTACGGCCTGTGCTTGGACAACTCGCCTAGGGCGTGCTGGAGTTCGCTCCGATCGGCCCGCCAGAGGTCGACGGCGAGCGAGCTGCGGGCGGTCATCCGCGAACGGTACGTACCAGCGGCGCGGTACAGCCACCTCATTGCCTGGCTCGGTCGGGTCACGTGGCTGCGGGCGATCGGCCTGCGGTGCGTCTGGGTGTCGTCGCCGAGCAACAGCCGCAGCGTGATGCCGCCGAGGATGGGGGCGGTGTAGAGGACGGCCGGCTCGTCCAGCTGCTCGTGGTCCGGGCGGCGGGGCAGGGACAGCGTCCAGTCGTGCGGGGTCCGGACCGTGTAGAGGGTCCGGCGGACGGTCACCACGACTTCTCCTTCGGGGGGTAGGGCTCCTAGCGGGGGTGCGGGCCGCTCCCGCCGGCCGGGGGAGCGGGGGAGCGGCCCGCGCGGCGTCGGGGGGTACGCCGCCGGAAGACCCGCCCGGCGTTCACCGCCGACCGGGTCGTGGTCTCACGTCGTGGTGCGGGTGCGGAGGCAGAGGTGGGCCCACGCGATCGTCCCGCCGGACCGGGGGTGGTGGCACCCGGCCGAGCCCCCCGTCTCCTGGGCGAGACGGCGGACGACCGCCAGACCGCGACCACCCTCGTGCCACCACTCCGGGTGGCTGGCCTGCTTGGTGTGCCATGCGCCGAAGTCGCGTACGGCGACTGACAGCAGGCTGCCGCTCGTGGACAGGCGGAGCGCAACCTCCTCGCTGCCGCTGTGCTGCCAGGCGTTGGCCGCGTACTCAGAGAGGATCACCAGCGCGGCGTCCGTCGTCGGCTTCGGCACGTGCCAGATCCGGGCGGCGAGGCGGCCGATCTGGCGGAAATCGCCGGCGGTCTGCTGCGTCAGCTCGACCATGCACGCCATCTGTCGGCGGTGGCGCGCGGCTTCGGTCATGGGGACCGGGACTCTCTCCAACTGGAGCACGGTTGCCACGTGCCCCTCCCTTCCGGTGCCGCAGCTCGGCGGCCTGGGGAAACACGCCCGCACAGATGATCACCATTGGTGATCATCTGAGAGCGCATGGTGATTGGCCATTGGCAGTATGGCACTGAAATTCCCTCTGTGGGAATCTCATAGCGAACATCTCCTGATGGGCAATCAGTGGAGCGGCCGTGCCTGGACCCGTAGTTCCGAGGGGAGTTGCCCTGGTGGGGCGGACTGGAGAGACTGTCCACGGTTCGCCGGACAGAGAGGGTGAGATGACGGCTGGTACAGGACCGACAACCCGCCGGCGACAACTCGGCGCGCTGCTGTTCCGTCTCCGCAAGGCCTCCGGGGTCACCCTGGAGGAAGCGGGACCGGCGGCGGGCACCAGCCGCAGCACCGCACAGCGCTACGAAGGGCCGAGCGGGCCGGTACGGTGGCCGATCGTCGATGCGCTGTGCGCCGTCTACGGGGCGTCACCCGAGGACCGGGCCCTGGCCGTCGACCTCGCCAAGAACGCCAAGGTACTCGGCTGGTACACCGATGCGAGCATCCCCGATGCCCTGCGGTCGCTGATCATGCTGGAGGACGAAGCGAGCGAGCTGCACTTTTTCAGCGCGGGCTACGTCCCGGGCCTGGTGCAGACACGTGCGTACGCGATAGCGGCCCACCGGGCGTCCGAACCACGCGCCGACGACACGGAGTTGGAGCGCATGGTGGACGTGCGCATCCGGCGACAGGAGATCCTGGAGCGGGACGCGCCACCGCACCTGTGGATGATCCTGGATGAAGCGGTGCTCCGGCGCCAGGTCGGCGGGCCGGCCGTGATGGCCGAGCAGATGGCATACCTGGCCGAATGCTCCCGCAACCCCCGGATCACCGTCCAGGTGCTGCCCTTCACCCGGGGCGCCAACAGCGCGGAGAGCATGGGATTTGTCATGGTCAGGGGTGCTGACCAGGCGTTCGACGTCGTATACCTGGGAAATCTGACCTCCTCCCTCTACCTGGAGAAGGGGTCCGACCTGGAGCGCTACCGGATCGCGTGGGACTACCTACAGGCGGACGCGCTGAGTACGGCGGATTCAACCGCACTGATCGCCGCGACGGCCGAAGGGTACGCCGCGGCCGCAAAGGAGACGTAATGCGCGCTGAGCTGACCTGGCGGAAGAGCAGCTACTCCGGCGGGTCCTCGACGGAGTGTGTCGAGATCGCCGAGACGACCGAGGTGTTCGTCCGGGACAGCAAGGACCCCCAGGGTCCGAACCTCACCTTCGAGCGGGAGGCCTGGGGCGACTTCGTGTCCTGGGCCGCATCGCTGGAGATCTGACAACACGCCGGACGCGACGGGCCGCCCAACCGGGCGGCCCGTTGTGCTATCCGCAGTGCATGAGCTTTGACGACCCGTCCCCGTCCCTGTCGCCCCTCGCCTTCCAACCGTGGCCAGACACCACCACCTCGACCTCGGCACCAAGCTGGGCCGACCCCCCGCGCCGCCGCCGACCGTGGGGCCTGGCCGTGGCGGCCGCCCTGGTGCTGCTGCTCGTGGCGGGAGGCCTCGCCTGGTCCCTGCTGAGCGGCGACCCGGCACCGGCGGCCCGGCGGCACCTTCCGCCGCCCGCCCCGGCGGCCGCCGACTTCTCCACCCTTCCATCGCCGACCGCGCCGCTGTCGACTCCGGCCGCTCCGCCGACCGCATCCGTCACGCCGGCGCCCGCCGCCGCACCCCTGGCTGAGACTGCGATGGCCGAAGCCGGGGCCGGGGCGGCCGGCTCTGCGGACGGCGGGGAAGCCGTGGCGGACGACGACACCACCCCGGCTCAGCGTCCGGTCCGCCCTCGCGCGGGCTCGTCCCGGCCGGCGACGAAACCGGTGTCACCGCGCGCCGAGGTCCGCCCGGCACCGCCGGCCACGGGCGGCGGTCAACCGGCACAACCACCGGGCCTTCCTGCGGCCCTGGACATGTGCGCGGCTGGAGAGCAGTACGGCGGGTGGGCCCCCGACAGCACGCAAGCCCGGCTGTGC
The DNA here is from genome assembly GCF_042677365.1 of Kitasatospora sp. NPDC127116. NCBI lineage: Bacteria > Bacillati > Actinomycetota > Actinomycetes > Kitasatosporales > Streptomycetaceae > Kitasatospora > Kitasatospora sp. NPDC127116. Next base: position 27,763 of record NZ_JBHXTL010000104.1, on the reverse strand, counting down.
CGCAGCACCCTGGGACACCGCCACGGTTAGCGTGCACACGCTAGGACGGTTCCCAGAAGTCGTTGCCGCGACTCGTCGCGCTGGCCGTCGTTGGACACGACATGACCAGTGAGGCACAGGACAGCCGCGAGAGTGGACACCGCCGGCCGCACGCCGCCGAGGACATGTGGACGGGCGGCGGTCGCCACCGGCGACCGGCGGAGCCGGTCCCGAAGTGGGAGCCGACGTCCGCGGAATGCACCTGTGGAACATGCGATCCGGAGCTGTGGTGGCCTAGGTGCGTACCGCTCCCCGCCTTCGACCCCGAAGGGGAACGCAAGAGGCTGGCGGAGCAGTGCAAGGCGATTGCCGATCTTCCGCCGGCTCGACACCGCCGGCCCCGCCTGGATGACCCGGTGCCGGACGGCACGATCTCTCTCTACGAGCGGCGGGTTCGCCGGGAAGTCGAAACTGCGCTCGGCGTCCGGCAGCCGCCTCGTAAGGCGTAACGCTGGACGGCTTGCCGGCCGCTTGATGTGTGCCGAGTGCAGGACGAGCGCCCTTCCACTGCTGTGGTTGTGCCCCCCCTGTTGGGGGGGGGCAAACACGAGTGTGGCTGTGTGGGGGGTTGGTAAAGCCGGGATAATAAACAGGACGAAACGCTTGGACGCCCAGAGGGT
>NZ_JBHXTL010000104.1:5449-27094 GCF_042677365.1 Kitasatospora sp. NPDC127116 | reverse complement strand
CGGCCGCCGCCCCCCCCCATCTAACGCGAAACGGGGGCCGGGTGGGCCGGCGGTTTTTGGTGGCCGTGGTCCGCCCCCCCCCCCTAACCCGGGTTGGGGTGGCCCCGGGGTTGGGCCGGGCCCACAACCACGTGTGCGGCAGTGTGGGGGATGGGTCACGCCGGAATCAGTACCTGCTCATCCTGGTGCGACTCCATGCGGGTCATGCTGGCCGCAGTGCGGCGGGCCAACTCAGGGCCGAACTCGCGCAGCCAGTGCTGTGCGGTGGTCCGGTCCCGTCCGGCCGCCGCCGCAAGTTCGTCGGCCGAGGGCTCCCGCCCCTCGACTCGGACGGTGCGCTCGTAGATCTCCCAGCCCTTCACCTTGGCCTCGCTCCGCCACTGCGGGCCCTGCTCCTCCTCCGGTGCGGTGAGGGCATCCATCAGGTGGGTGCGGGCGCTTTGGAGCGCTACGGCGGCCGCCCTGCGCTCCTCCTCGGCAGCCTGCCGCTGGACCTTGAGTTCCCCCACCTGGAGCGCCAGGGCGTTCACCTCGTCCAGCATCTCCTCACGGGTGCTGGTCAGCCGGTTCAACTCCCCAGCCAGGGACTCTGCCTCCTCGCGGGTGCTGGTTGCCTTGGTTTCCGCCTGCTGGATTCCGGCCTTGAGCTGGCGCAGGTAGTCCGCCGCCGCCCTGATCTCGTCAGCGGCTTCCTTCTGCTCCCGCTCGGCCGCGTTCATCTTTCCGTGCAGGTCGTCCAGCTGTCGTACCTGGACTTCGATCTCCTGCTCGACCCTGTCCCGCTCGGCCGTCAGCCGCGCGATTTGAGCGTTGAGTTCGGCGTGCGCCTCCGCTCCGGCGCCGGTGGCGCTCCGCAGATCCTCGGCGGTGGCGGCCAGGCCCTCCAGCTCACCCGACAGCGCGGCCTTCCTTGCCTCCAGCTCGGCCCGGGCCGCCTCGGCCTCCTCGACTCGCTTCCGTGCGGCCTGCGCCTCGGCCGCGTGCTGCTCGGCTACCCGCCTCAGGTCGGCGGCCTCGTCACGGCACTCCGCGGTGCCGGCCTTCGCCTTCTCCAGCGTCTCAAGCGCGGCATCCCGGGCGGCCTCGGCGGCCTCCCGCGCCTGGTCGGCCTCAAGCGCGCGGGCGCTCGCCTCGACTGCCTCGGCACCGGGCAGGACGGCCAGCTCCTCCATCAGTGTCAGGATCTTCATGGGGGACGTGACGTCCATCCTCGCCAGATCCTTGAGACGGCCCCGCATCACCAGATGGCGGGCCATCGTGAGCATCGCGGCCGGATCGGTGGCCAGGGATGCCGCCTCCGAGGCGGCGTCGGCCCGGTCCAGGGCTTCTACCAACTCGCGCTCCGCCGCCTCCAACTCTTTCTGGGCTTCCTTCACGGCTTTGCGGTCGCCGCCCTGCTTGACCGCCGCCGCAGCGGCCTCCTGCCGCGTCATTGCCCGGTCAAGGGCGGCGACTTCACGGGCGGCCCGCTTGATCCTGGTGGCCTGCGGCACCCCGTCGGTGGACTCGTTGGGGTCCAGGTTGAACTTCGCGAAGATGAACGACCAGAGGTGCAGCCACCCGAGTTCGACCAGCCGGCCGGGCCCGGGCGGGATCGTCGTGTTCTTGTCCTCGCCGGAGTTCTCGCTGAGCTTCTTCTCCAACTCGTGCTCGATCAGCTTGGCGCTGATCACCGGCACCAGGCCCAGAGCGATCCGGGCCACCCAGTGGTCGGGCGCGTGCCACGCGTTCATCGCGCTCGACGCGGCGACCAGCAGCCAGGCCAGGCGCTTGGTGCGGCGCATCGGCGCAGTCCACCCTGTGTGGGTCTGTGCGGCACGGTATAGCGAGATGAAGGCCACGGCTTCGGCGATGTCGAAGATCGCCATAAACGGGATGCTCAGTTCTAGCGGCAGCTTCGCCGTCGTGGTGGCGAACCCGAACAGGCCGTGCAGGCTGACCGCCAAACCGCACACGCCGAGCACGGCCAGCGGGCCGGCGCCGCCCTGCTTCCTGACGGGCCGTGCGCCGACGGAGGCCGCGCGCAGTTGCTGCGACGCAGAGCGGGACTTCACCACGGCCAGCGCGCCAACCAGCGTCACCGCCACCACCACGGCCATGACCGTGGGACCCCCGGGGAACTGCTCCGGTAGGTCGTTGATCGTACGGATCAACGTCTTCGTACCCTCTCCCACGGAGACGGCGATCTGCTGGTGGTGCATCGGGTTCCTCTCCTCCGAGTTGCTGGCCTGCCGTCACGCCATCCTGCGTTTATGCGCGTATAACTGCGTTAAGCCACACAGGCAAACGCACATGATGTTCCGCCGGTGTAATCGCAGTCGCACATGATCGCATCGTAGCGCCACAGTCGCCACGCAAGGCCCCAACTTGGGGCCACAGACACTGCACAGTGCCGCACGGCGACCCGCACAGTATTGCAGTTATACATGCATAACCGCAAAGAGGTAGGCCCGTACGCGTTCGTACGGGCCTACCTCTTTACACGGGGGCGCGGCTTCTTCCACATGCCGCACAGCCGGGTGACACGTTGTCGCACAGTCTCAGCGTCGGGGCCGGCCGGGCCTGCCCTCGGTCACCACGGGGCCGCCCAGTTCCCGCACAATCCGCTCCGGGGTCATCTGATCCTGCAACCGACGGAGCGCCAGGCGGAGGATCGCCGTCGCCGGAATCTTCTCCTGACGGTCGACCGCGGCCTTGGCGATCTGCCAAAGGAAGTCCGTGTTGTCGGCATCTGGGTAAAACGGGATGGACTTCGGGCGGGTGGACTTCGCCGGCTCCGACGCTGGCACCGGTTCGGGTACCGGCGCCGGCTCGGACGTCGCGGCCGGCTCGCCGGTCGACACGGGGCCCGCACCGGCTACCGGTTCCTGCCGCCGGGCCTGGCGCTCCTTCTCTCGCTGCTCGGCCGCCTCCGAGGCGCCGCCGTGCTCGCCGCCACGTTCCCTCGTCCGTGGGTTGCGCGACCCGCCCGGGGTACGGCTGCGGCGCCGAGCCTCGGCGGCCTGCTCGACCTCGTCCAGACCGTTAGGCATAGTTGATCACCGCATCCACCACTCGATCCATCTGACTGACGAACTGCCGTGCCCTCATAGGCACCGGCTCTGATGAGATCGCCATGTTCAGCGTGCGGGTTGGAATCCACGACTCGTATCCGACAGGCGGGCCCACGGGGACGTCGTACCGCCTGGTGATGTCCCGTAGCCGCCGCCGGGCCCACTGCGGCGGGGCCTGGACCATGTAGGGGATGATCAGCAGCGGATAGTCCGTCAGCTCGTCACACATCCCTTCCAGCGCGTTAAGACTCTCCTTGGCGTAGACGGCTGGCACCACGATCACGTTCGCCGCGTTGAGCGCGGCGTAGGTGGATTCACAGCCGCCCGGGTGCGTGTCGACCACGCCGGGGCGCTTCCATTCGGTGACCCACTTCACCAGGGCATCCGTACCGGTGTCCCTGTCCGGCTGCTGGTTCGCCCAGTCCGGGTGGGAGGGGACCAGGTCGGCCTTTCGGCGTCCGCGAAGCGGCCTCGGCGTACGCCCGCGCTCGAACGCGTCCAGCAGCGGAGCTGTGACCCGCTCCTCATGCCGGTGCCCCCAGGAGCGGGTGTTGCCCCCAAGGTCCCAGTCGAAATCGATAAGGACGGAATCGAGGAGATAGGCGAGCTCTCGGGCAAGGGTGGACTTGCCGTCACCGCCCTTGTAAGCGGCGGTCGCCACGATGGGGGGCCGGCCGTCGCCTGCCGCCCATTCGGGGATGGTCTTGGACATGTAGAAGATTATGGCTCCATAACCTCACAGCCTGGCGCAACGAACAAGCCAACCGTGCCCCCACCAAACCGCCGCACCCGCGACACCCGGCATTGCAGTTATGCATGCATAACTGCGTAACTGCGGGTACGCTTGCGACGCAAAGAGGGATCGGGGTTGCACCCCCGATCCCTCTCCACCTGGCCGCCGTGCGCTGTTGCCCGCTCGCCGGCCTCGATCCCCCTGGAGGGACCAATGAGCACCGACCTTAGCGTCTACGTGAAGTCCGCGCCCGTCGCCAGCCGCCCCATGCTCGTCGCGCCGGCGGACGGCTGGGCGCTTGTCCCGGCGCCTGCGGCCGATGACCTGACGGCACTCTGCTCGGTGCTCAACTCGCCGGGGGAGCCGACGTTCTTCACCGACAGCTCGGCAGCCTGACCGCCCGCCAGCGGGGCAGCCTGCCGCCGGAGTCGTCCGGTGGCAGGTAGCCTGGCCACCACGGCCCGCGCAGCAGGGGCCGGCCCCAGCGCGGAACCCACGGGCTCCGCTGCAAAACGGGCCAGGGTGGGATGCCCACTGCTGCACCACGCAGAGCAGCCCCGGAACTGACTGGTTCCGGGGCTGTTTTATGCCCTGCTACTTCCTGGCGTGTACACGCTAAGCTGGCCGAGTCGCCCCCACCAGACCGCCGGTGGTGTACAGCGGCACAATCTGCACCTGTTTGCCGGTCTTCGGCGCCTCGATCACCTTGCCGTCGCCGTAGTACATGACCACGTGATAGCTGTCGGCCCCGCTGCCGCTGTGCGAGTAGAAAATCAAGTCCCCCGGGGCCAGACTGCCCATCGGAACCGGGCGGGAGGCCGTCGCGGTGTACTGGTCACCCGCCGTACGGGGCAACTTGACCGACTGCCACCAGCTGGCTTGGACCAGCGAGGAACAGTCGAATCCGCTGTGGCTGGAGGCGAAACAGGTGCCGTTGAGCCATCCGTTCTTGTCGTCGCAGAACCCGACCGAGGGCCCGGCCGGCGACCCGCCTCCCCACACGTACGGGAGGCCGAGGTAGGCCGTCGCCTTGCGCACGGCGTCCGCGCCGGCGCCGCTGCCCGTCACCGGCGGCGGCGCCTCGGCCAGAACACGCCACTCTGCGGCCTTGGCCTGGATCTTGGCTACGTAGTCGCTCGTCTCCCGGTACGGCGGGACGCCGTTGTACTTCTGCACCGCTCCCCACCCGGCGTTGTATCCAGCCAACGCCAGGGCATCGGCGCCACCGGGGTAGCTGCTGGCCTTGGCCTGGCCGAACAGGCTGCACATGTAACGGCCGAGGGCCATCACCGCGTCCCCCACGTCGTGCGGGCTCGCTGTGCCGCTGCCGTCGTCGTCCCGCCCGTACGTCACCCAAGTCGAATCGATGAACTGCGCGGGGCCCTTGGCCGTGCCGGACGCGGTCGGCGGCCCGTCCCGATCCTGGAACCCGCTCTCCGCCCAGAGCTGGGCAGCGATCAGGGAAGGCGACTCGTCCTCCGGGCACAGGTCGGCGGCCTTCTTAATCCATGGCAGGTAAGAGGCCGGCACCGGCGCGTCTCCCTTGAGTCCTTGCCCGTTCCCGCCACCCCCGCCGCTGACGGACTCCGAGGACGTACCACCGATCGCCGCAGTGCCGACCGCGAACACCAGAACCATGCCCAGCGCCGCCGCGGCCGCCCCCGCCGCAAGCTGCTTCATGTGCGCCTCCCCTTCTCCGCTTCCGCTCGGCGCCGTTCCCGCCCGGCCTTCCACGCCTTGGTCCAGGTCTTCACACCGACCCCGTAGGCGGACGCCCAGCGCGCCACCGACCGAACGCCATACATGCCGGCCTCTACCTTGGACACCATCCCGGCGGACACCCCGATCACCTCGGCCGTCTGCCGCTGCGTCAACCCGGTGCGCTGTCGAAGCACCCTAAGGGTGGGCGCCCCTTGGGGCGGCATCAATTCCCCTACCGGGACGCCGAGAGCGCGCGCCAGGGCCCGGACCACCCGGGCGGACGGACTGCGGCTCCCGGTCTCGGCATTTCGCACGGTCTCAGGCGAAACCCCAGCGATCAGGGCGAGTTGGGCCCTGCTGAGGCCCGCTGCCTGTCGGAGCGTCCGCATACGGTCGGACCGGAACGTGTCGGCTGTCTGCACTGCCATATTCCCAACTTTTATCAGTACGCTAGCTCAGTAGCAGATGGTAGTCTGCGACGTAAGATCCAAGCTACATGGGGGATGTGATGAAGGATCAGAAGATTGCGACTCCCCGCCGCGTCAGCCCCCCGACACGATGGTTCGCCGTGCTCGGGGCTCACGGCGGCGCCGGGGTCACGACCGTGACTCGACTGCTCGACCCGGCCGACGACGGCAGCGCCGTCGAACTCCAGGCGGGCAGCACCCTGCCGCCGAACTACACCCCGGTGGTGGTGACCCGGTCGACGGCCTACGGCCTCAAGCGCACCGGCGAGCTGCTGAACCGGTGGCACCCGGGCACCCCGCGCCCGTACCTGGTGGTCGTGCGGGACGCCCCGCTGCGGCCGCCGCTCCCGGCTCGCTACCGCACCCGGGCCCTGAGCGCCCGAACGCTGGGCGTCGCCACCGTGCCGTACCTCTACCGGCTCCGCCTCGTGGACACCCCCGAGGAAGGGCTGTCCCACCGCCCCGTCGCCAGGGCCAGCAGCTCACTGCGGTCCCAACTGGGCATCACCGACTGAAAGGAAGACGCAATGACCAACCTGCTGATGGCAGCACATGATCACCTGCTCGCCCTGGGCGGGCAGGACCACCACATCCTCGCGGACCCGTCCCCCAAGGCGCCGACCTTCACCGACCCGGCGCCGGCGCCGCCGCCGGGGATGGAGGGCACGTTCTCCAACTGGGTGTCGTGGGCGAAGTACGTCGGAATGGTGTGCGGGATCTTGGGGCTGATCGCCTGCGGCATCATGATGACGATCGGGCGGCGCAACCGATCCCACCTCAGCGCCGAGGGCGCTGGCGGCATCGTATGGGTCATCGCCGGCATCTCCGCCATCACGCTCTCGGTCTCCGTCGTCACCGCGATGATGGGGTGACCGGAGGATGACACTCGATCTCCAGCGCGCGGCACAGCAACGGATGCGGCGGATCGTCGTCGGCCTGGTGGTGCTCGTCCTGATCCTCGTGGGCGGCATCATCGGCCTGGTCCTCGGCCGGGACGACCGGTCACCCGCCGCCGCCCCGTCCACCCCCACCACGGCTCAGCCGTCCTCGGGCAACGCGGCACCGCTGCCGACCGAAGCCCCGGCGACGACGTACACCGCGCCAACCGTCTGGGTGACCCTGCCTGCGGGCGCCGCCAAAAAGGACGGGCTGCCGGTGCAGTTCCCCCACAGCGTGGAAGGTGCGGCCGCCGCAGCCGTCGCGGCCGCACGCGCCGGCTGGTCCTGGGACTCCGCCGCAAGCGAGCACGCCGCCGGCATCTACGCCTCGGCCGCCGACGCCGCCTCGATGCGCGAGCAGGCAAAGCAGGCCACCGAGGCCTCCCGGGTCTCCGTCGGGCTTCCGCCCACCGGGGACCTGCCGACCGGTGCCCACATGGCCCCGGCCGTGATCGGCGTGCAGTGGAGCAATGCGACCGCCGATCAGGTCACCGTGTCCGTGCTCGCCCGGGTGGTGTACACCCCCGGCAACGGCACGCCCGAGACGACTCAGCTGGTCTCCGTCTCGTCCCCCATCGTGTGGAGCGACGGCGACTGGCACACCAAGGCCGGCAACCCGCAGAAAGCCCCGGAGCCGTTCGACTTGGGCACCACCGGCTTCAACACGGGGGGCTGGCGAGCACTCCAGGAGGGGGACGTCCGGTGAACAGAGCGGGTCGAATCCTGCTGGCCGTCCTGGCCCTGGTGTTCCTGCTGCCCGCCGCCCCCGCCTCGGCGGCTCCAGCCGCCCCGGCGGACCTCTTCCCCAAGGGCTGGTGCTCTGCCAGCACCACGCCCATCCTGGGCCAGCAAGCGGGAAAGGCGCTCTGCCAGGGCGGGAAAATCCTCGTAAATGGTGTCCAGGAAGTCACCGTAGGAATCCCTCAGGAAGCCATCTCCAAAGCCCTTGAGAGCACGGTCATCAAGCCGATGGCTCAGGGTGCGCAAGAGTTCACCGGCCAGGTGATCAAAACGTCCCTGACATGGTGGCTGACCATGCCGAGCGTCCAGGTCAAGGACTCCGGCGTGATGGCGGAGCAGGACGTACCAGCGCCAGGCGGCGGGACCGTCAAGTTCTCGTTGCAGGCTATCTGCCTCGGCGTCGGCGAGATGATCGCCATTCTCCTGGTCATGTTCCAAGGAATCCGGGCGATCATTCAGCGGAAGGGCACACCACTCCGGGACGCGGCTCAGGGTCTCGTGGTGAACGCCCTGGTGTGCACCCTCGGCGTCGTCGTCATTGACTCCATGCTGCTGGCCTCGGACGAACTCACCACGTCGATCATCAATGTCGCATTCCACGGCGGAGACAAGCTGAGCGAAACGATGGTCAAAATGCTGATTCCGACGGGCGGATTCAACTACTTCGCCCTCCTGCTGATGGCGCTCATTGTCCTGCTCGTCGGTGTGGTGCAGTTCTGCATGCTGTTCATCCGTCAGGCGGCCATCCCGATTCAGGCGCTACTGCTGCCCGTCGCGGGTTCGGGCCAGATCGGTGGAGAAAAGACACGTCAGTGGCTTCCGCGTCTTTACACGAGCATCATGACCGTCATTGCCTACAAGCCGGTTGCCGCGCTCATCATCTCGGCGGGATTTGTCGAGATGGAAAACGGAAACTCGCTGGTGGACTGGCTGCGGGGCCTGGTGACGCTGATTCTCTCGGTCATCGCCCTGAAGTCTCTCCTCGGGCTGTTCGCTCCGCTCGGGGTCGCCACCGCCAACGCGACCAGCGGCGGGTTCGCGGGCGCGCTCGCGGGCGTCGGAACGATGATCGCCATGGGCGGCGGCCGGGGTGGTGACGGCAGTGGCGGCGGTGCTGGGCCGACGTCGGCCGTGCAGCAAGCCGCAGCCATGGACAAGGTGGGGCCGGCCGCTGCCGCAGGGCCGGCTGGCCCGGCCGCTCAGGCCGGAATCGGCGCCGTCCAGGCGGCCAAGGACAAGGCCGGCGACACCATGGGTTCGGACACCGGGGGCGTTCCGCAGCAGAGCCGCCAGGGCCACGGCGAGCCCGCCGGCCAGGGCCGGCAGCAGAACAGCCAAGGCGGCCAGGACGGCCAGGCCAGGACCGGCCAGGGCCAGGACGGGGCCGGGTCGACCCCAACCGCGAACGCCGGTGGCCCCGCTCCCGGCACGTCCGCCGGGACCGGGGCGGGCACCACGGCGACAACCCGCCCGCACACAGGGGTTCAGGTCGCCGTGGTCGCCGCCGAGGGCGGTCGGCAGCTCGCGAGCGGCGCGGGCAACACCATGAGCGAAGGGAGTAAGGAGTGAGCACACAGCAGACACCCGCCCGCCTGTACGGCGGGTGGCGCCGGTCGAAGTCGATGGGCATCGGGCTGCTGACCACGGGCCAGACGGTCATCTTCGTGGTCGGTCTCCTCGGTCCCGTCTTCCTGGCCAACTTCGCCGGCCTCGGGACCTTGGTCGTCTCGGTCCCGGTCGGCATGGTCGTCCTCGTCCTGGCGTGCTGGCAGCGGCACGGCATGCCGCTGCTGGACCTCCTGGTGGGCCGGGCGCGCTGGCAGTGGGCCCACTGGCGTGCCGAGACCTCGTACCGGGGCCTCTACCTGCCGCACCCCAAGGCGCTCGATCTGCCCGGCCTCCTCGCGCCGACCAAGCTGCTGCGGGTGGAGGACACCAACGGCGGCCGGGCCGGACTGGTCTGGAACCAGTCGACCGGGCAGTTCTCCGCGACCCTGCTGCTGAGCCCGAACGGCACGCTGCTGGCCGCTCGTGGCCAGGCTGAAAGTCAGGTCGCCTCGTGGGCGGACACCCTGGCGCGTCTGGCCGATGAGGACACCGTGGAGGCCGCGACGGTCACGATGCAGATCACCCCCGCCTCAGGTGCTGCACTGGCTGACCACGTGCGGGACCGGCTCGACCCGTCGGCGCCGGCCCTGGCGGCGGCGACGGTGCGCGAGCTGGTGGCCTCCACCCCTCGGGCGTCGGCCACCCTCGCGGCGTGGTTCACGCTCGTCACCAACCCGGGGCGGGCGGCGGACAAGCCGTCGACCCCGGCCGAGGCCGCCGCCGAGGCTCTGCGGTGTCTGGACGGCGTGGACCTCGGCGGCGCGGGCGCGGACGTCCTGCGGCGTGCGACTGACGGCGATCTCGTCCGCCTGGTCCGGGGGGCGTTCAGGCCCCATGAGCTGGACGCCCCCGCCGCCGAGATCGCCGAACTGACCTGGGATGAGGCGGGGCCGGTCGCCGCCGATGACCTCAAGGCGCAATACGACCACGACGGCTACTCGTCGGTGTCGTGGGTGCTGCGGGAGGCGCCCCGTAAGGCGGTGCCGTACTCCGTGCTGCTGCCGCTTCTGGCTCCCGGCCGGTTCACACGGCGGGTCACCCTCGGGTACCGCGTCCTGCCGACCGAGGAAGCCGCGGCAGTGGTCGAGCGCGAATTGAACGCCTCCGACGCTCGCCAGGAGTACCGGGCTCGTACCCGCCGGTCGACCACCCGGCGCGAACGTGCGGACGCCGAGGCGGCCGACCGTACCGCCCAGCAAGAGGCGCACGGCTCCGGCCTCGTGCAGTGGACCATCACCGTGACCGTCACGGCCCGTCCGGAAGAACTGGAGGCCGCGCGGCGGGAGATTCAGCAGATCACCAAGCGCGCCGGCGGACTGCGGTTCAGGTACGCGTTCCACGGCCAGGCGGCCGCGTTCGCTGCCGGCTTGCCGGTCGGCGTCCACCCCCTCGCGGCCTGACGGCAAGGAAGGAAGAACATCGTGCGGAAGAACTCGACGCACGCCGCACAGCGGGGGCCCCGGCGTTTCGGCGACGCCGGGGCCCCCGCCGAGGCGGAGCCTACCCCGTGGCAGCTCAATCGGCGTGTGGTGGCTCCCCGCAAGGGGTGGCCGGGGGCGGCTTCCGGCCGCGCCGCGCACGTCGACAAGGGAACCGTCTACCTGGGCACCACTGATGAGGTCGCGGGCCTGTTCCCGTTCGTCCTCGGCGCCCCTCTGCCCGCTGAGGGCGTACCGATCGGGCCGGATCTGCTCACGCATGAATTGGTGTGCTTCGACCCGGCCGGCTGGGTGGGGAAGTTGGTCCAGAACCCCGGTGTGTGGGTGCAGGGACAGCCCGGATGCGGTAAGAGCGCCCTGGTCAAAAGGATTTGCCTGGTCTACTCCAGTTACGGGCACATGGTTGTGGTGCCCGGCGACGTCAAAGGGGAGTACCGGGAACTGGTCGAAGCGCTGGGCGGGCAAGTTGTCCGAATCGGGCGCGGGTTGGACAGGATCAACCCGCTGGACAGCGGCCCGCTACGGGGGCGGCTGTCGAGCCTGGCGGCCGACCGGCGGGACACCCTGCTCGCCGAGATCAACGGCCGCCGTAGCGAACTGCTTCACGCGCTCCTGGCGACCCCTCACGGCCTCGGCCGCCGTCCGGTGGCGGCCGAGGCGAACGTGGTCGGGGCCGCCGTCGCGATGGTGGCCGAGCGTCTGGCGGACGATCCGGTGATCCCGGACATCGTGGCGGTGCTGCGGGAGGGCCCGAAGGAACTGTGGGCGCGGCTGCTGGTGGACACCGTGGACGACTACCGCAGCCAGGTCCGGGAGGTGACGTTGGCCTTGGAAAACCTCTGCACCGGGCCGCTGTCCGGGCTGTTCGACTCGCCGACCACCCGCCCGCTCGACCTGTCGGCGCCCGCGCTGAGCGTCGACCTGTCCAGCCTGCTGACCGCCGGCGATCAGGTCGTAGCGACCGGCCTGCTGGCCACCTGGGCCTACAGCTACGGGGCGATCGACTCCGCCAGGGCGCTCGGCATGATGGACCGCCCGCTCGTCCTGCCGCTCGATGAGATGTGGCGGGCCCTGCGGGCTGGTCCCGGCATGGTCGACGCCATGGACGCCATGACCCGATTGAACAGGGCCAAGGGCGAAGTCGTGATCTTCGTGACGCACTCCCAGCGCGACCCCGAGTCCCTGACCTCGCCGGAGGACCGCGCCAAGGCACGCGGCCTGATGGAGCGCTGTGACTCCCTGGTCCTCGGCGCGCTGTCCCACGGCGAGCTGGAGCGGATCAACGCGCTGAAACCGCTCACCGGGGAGGAAATCAACCTGGTCGCGTCGTGGTCCGCACCCGGCATCACCGGGGTCGACGGCACCACCCAACGCCATCCCGGCCGGGGCAAATACCTGGTGAAGATCGGCACCAGGGCCGGAAGCCCGGCCCGCCTCGACCTCACCGAGGCAGAACTCCGGATGTACGACACCGACACCGCGATGCGACGGAGGATCGACCATGAGTGAAGGGCAGGGAGGACAGGCGGGGCTCGGCGCCCCGCTGGCGATCCTCGGCGTCGTCGTCGGCGGCGGAGCGCTGTACACCGGCGCCTGGCTCGGCGGCACGCTCGGCGTGCTGCTGGCCGGGGGCGGCTGGGCGCCGCCGGCCTTCTCGGTGAAGTCGGCGTTCGGGCTCGTCGCGGGCGGGCCCGGCCGGCTGTGGCCGGGACACGAGACGGCGGCCGCAGTGGGCATGTCCGTCCTCCTGGTCCTGGTCCTCGCCCTCGGCGGGGCGGCCGGCTGGCTGATCTGGCGTCGCTGGTTCTCGCACCGGGCCGGATTCGCCTCGGTGCGGGATATGGCGACGCTCACCCCCAAGGCGGCGGCCGCACGGGCGCGGCAGCTTCGGCCCTCGCTCGCCGAGGCGGAGCACATCGCCCCCGATGACGCCGGCATGCTGCTGGGCAACCTCGACTCCGCCGGCGGGCCTGAGCTGCGGTCGAGTTGGGAGGACGTCGGACTCGCCATCATGGCGCCCCGGGCCGGGAAGAGCACGGCGCTCGCTGTGCCCGCCGTACTGCGGGCACCCGGCGCGGTGCTGTTGACCAGCAACAAGCCGGACGTGTACGCGACCACCAAGGCCAAGCGGGCCGAGGTCGGCAAGCCCTGGACGTTCGACCCGCAAGCGATCGCGTACACCAAGCGAGAGATGTGGGTTGACCTCCTCGCCCTGGCGGGCACCGTGGAAGGCGCCGCCCGGCTGGCCGGTCACTTCATCAGCTCATCCGTCGATGAACGGAACCGCGGCGACTTCTGGATGAACGCGGCCAGGAACTTGCTGACCGGGTTGTTCCACGCCGCCGCCCTCTCCGGTGCTCAGCTCACGGACGTACTGGCCTGGCTGGCCACCCCGGCCGACCGCGCCCCGGTCGCCGCGCTCAAGACCGGCGGGAAAACCGCTCTCGCCCAACAGCTCGCGAGCACCGTTGCCGGGGCCCAGGACACCAGGGACGGGATTTACGAGACGGCCCGTCAGTGCGTCTCCTGCCTGCTGGACCCGACGATCCTGGAGTGGGTAACCCCCGACCCCGACACCCCGCAGTTCCACCCCGAGAAGTTCGTCCGCTCCCGGGACACGCTGTACCTGCTCTCCAAGGACGGCGGCGGCAGCGCGGCCGGCGTCATCGCCGCCGTCGCGGACTCGGTGCTACGGGCCGGCATGTCGGCGGCCGAACAGGCCGGCGGCCGCCTGGACGCCCCCCTCCTCGCCATCATGGATGAAGCCGCGAACGTCTGCCGGATCGAAGACCTCCCCCAGCTGTACAGCCACCTCGGATCACGCGGGATCGACCTGCTGACCATCCTCCAGAGCTACCGACAGGGCGTCCGGGTCTGGGGTGAAGCGGGAATGGACGCGATGTGGGGCGCCGCGACCGTCAAGATCCTCGGCGCCGGCCTCGATGACCCCGACTTCGCCGAGGACATCTCGCGGCTGATCGGCGAGCACAAGGTCACCGAGTCCAGCACCTCCCACGGTGCCGGCGGGCGAAGCGTCAGCATCTCCCGCCGCAAGGAACGGATCATGGACGCCGCCGAAGTCCGTGCCTTGCCCAAGGGCCGCGCGCTGCTGCTGGTCACCGGCGTGCGCGTCGCCCTGATCCGGCTCCGCCCCTGGTACCTCGAACCGAACGCCGCCGACCTGACCGCCGACACCAAGGCTGAGATCCAGGCCATCACCGACCGCGCCGCGTGGAAGGCCCTTGCCCTGTGAGTACAGACACCACGCCGCCGCTCGCCGCCGTCGTCGAAGACCTGGAGGATGCCAAGGCAAAGATCCGTGAGCTGGACGGCACGGTCACCGACTTCGCTGGGCAGCTGGAGGCCAACACCACGCAGCTGTCCGAACTGACCGACACCGTAGCTGACTTGGATGCCAGGCTGAATGAGTCCGAGGGAGGAGAGGGGGAGAAGGAGAAACCCCCCAGCGCGCCGCCGTTCATCATGCGACTGGCCGGGAGCGAGTACCTGACGGAACTCGGCGCCCTGCGGTTCTGGGTGAACGAGTTCCTGATCCCGACCTACGGCGTAGAGGTCTCGTCCTCGGCGCCCTGGTGCTCGTCCTGGACGGAGCACCCGGCAGCGGTCGGCCGGCTGCACGCCTGCTGGCTGGCCTGGCAGGAACTGACCAACCCCGAGATGTGCGGGCTCACGGGTCCGTCCGTCTGGCACCGTGACCATCTGGACCCGATGATGGCCCAGCTCCGCTCTCCCACTGGCCCGTTCATCGCTTGCATGACGACCCCTGACCGGCCTCAGCACACGTTGTTGGACCCACCGCCCGTCCGCTAGTTAGCGTGCACACGCCAAGGGCCCCGGAATTCTCCGGGGCCCTTGGCGTTCTGGTGCTAGCGGATGCGGCGTGGTGCGGCAGTCGGGGCGGGTGCCGGCGCCCGGCCCTGGGGCGTGGGCGTCGCGGTACTCCTCGGTGCGGCCCCACGCGCCGAGACCTGGACCGTGGTCGATGTCGTCAGGGCGGCCTCGGCGCGCGCGTCGATAGCGGCCATGTCGGCCTCGACGGCGGCCAGGCCGTCCAGCCCGGCCGCGGTGGTCCACTCGGCCCCGGCCGTGCCGAGGTCGTGACGGGCCGTCGCCTCGTCCGCCCGACCGCGCGCGGCGTCCGCCTCGCCTAGCATGGCGTCTGCTGCCCCCCGATGGTCGGCGCTGCGAGACGTCGCCGCTTCCTGTCGAAGGTCCGCCGCTGTGTCCTGGTGGCCGAGGTCTGCGCTGGTGTCAGTCGTCTCCACCTCAGCTCACCCACCTGTCCGTGATGCGGACGGTACGGACCCTCATGCGGGCCGTGGTGATGGCGTCCACCAGTCACCGCCGCCCGTGGGAGAAGCGGACCGCCGGAGCGGCGGCCTGGGTGGTCCGGGAGGCCTCGGGGCCAGGCGCCGGGGTGGCTCCCGGCTTCGCCGTGGTGGACGTCGCCGTAGCGGCGGCCGCCGCCTTGTTCGCTGCTGCCGGAGCGCTCGCGGTCGCGGTGGCCGCTGGGGCGACGCCGGCCGCCGCCGAAGCGGCCGGCGCCGGGCTGGCGCTGGAGGACACCGCAGCGCTGGCGACGGCGGAGTTCGCCGCCGGGGCCTTCATCTGCTCATTCAGCAGACCCTGAGCCGCCTCGGTCGCTGAGAGGGTGATTCCGGCGGCCGCCGCCTGCTGGATGCGCGTCGGTACACCGGCCAGGGCCTCGCCCGGGTTGTGCCCGGCGGCCTGGGCCGCCTGCATCTGCTGGACGATTCCGGGCCACTCGGCGGAGTTCACGATCTCGGCCACCGCACGCTGATCGCTCACCGCGTCGCGCGCGGTCATCACCGCCAGGACCTCGGCGCCGACACCGGGAAGCGTCGGCGTCGGCGCCTTGTCCTTCCCGGTGAGCTTCGCCCACCCCTCAGTGATCGCGTCGATCGCCTTGCGAACGATCTCCCCGATCCGCTCACCAAGGGTGGGACCCTGTTCCTGCCCGGGTGCGGCTTGCGCTGCGGAAAGCGCCCGCAGGTCGGCGTCAACCTTGGCGATCACCGGTGCGGCGGTCGACAAGAACTCCTGCACGTTGATGCCGGCGGCCTCCAGCTTGCCCAGCTCGGTTGCGAGCTGCGGCCACTGGGGGGAGGTCACCATGGCCTCCGCGACGGCCGGCGGCTGCACGGTTGCCCGCACCATGTCGGCGTACCGCTGGTGCTGGTCGGGGGCCTGCTGGACGGGCTGCGGTGTCGGGACCGCCGGCCCCGGCTGCTGGGCTTGCTTGCGCTGGTGTTCCTCCCGAAGCGCCTGGGCGGCCAGCAGCAAGATTTGGAGTGCCGCAGCAGCGGTCTGCCCGGCCTGGGAAGCGGCCGCATCCATCGGGTGGGGTTCGCTCATTGCACGTCACCTCTCGCGAGTATCGGAGCCAGTTTTCTGGCACCTTGTGCGCTTACGACGCTAGCGGCTGGGCCGCCCCGACGCGCCGGGTTTCACTCGTCCGGGGCGGCCCATTTTCCGTGATCTACCGTCGTGGCCCCGGGGATTGACCTTGCCTCCGGGCCGCCTCCTGCGCGGCCCTTTCTGCGGCTGACTGCTCGCCGGGAAGACGGGTCGGCGCGGTCGGCCGCACGGAGGGCCTGGTGGCCCGGCGCGACGCTGTCCGGGCGGGCGTTTCCGGTGCCCGCCGCAGCCTGCCTTGCAGCCGCCAGGTCAGCACCTGGGCCACACTCGTTGCGTCGCCGAGGTCCCGGGCGCTGGCCACCTCGGCGAGCAAAGCCGCCGGATCATGCCCTTCCCCGCTCGCCTTGATCAGGTAGGCAGCGAGCGTCGCCGACGCTGGGTCGGCGAGCACCTGGTCTGAGTGGTCCGGCACGGCCCTGCGGACCGCTTCCCCGAGCGTTGGCGCCTCTGCCCCGCCCAAGCGCACGTCCTCCGTGCGCGGCCGGGCGACGGCCGTCCGTGCGCCCGGAGCCGGCGCAGGTGTGGCCGACTTCTTCGGCGGCTCGAACCGGGCGAGCAGCGTGCGGCGGCCATCCGGGCCTCGCTCGGCGGTGTACAGGTACACCTCGCTGGTGGAGTCGACATAGCCCCCGCCTCCGGCATAAAAGTCGAACCGGGCGCGGGCGAAAATCTGTGGGTCGACTCCGGCGGGGAGAACGCTGGTCTCCTCGTTGTCGACCACGCTCGCGAACGCCTCGTTCCGAAACTCCGAGTGCGAAATCCGGCACAGGACGGCACGCTCGCCCTCCGCCCCGGCCGTCTCGGCTTCGCCGCCCGGTACGGCGGCCGTCCGGCTCTCTGGCATGGTGCCCGCCATCGGCGCCGACATGACGGCTGGCGGCGGACCGATCACCGTGGACGCGCTGCGGGCGTCCTCGTCCATCCGTCGCCCCAGTCTCCAGACCAGGACCTCGGCGGCGCTGTCGGCGTCGCCGAAACCGCGGATCGCGGCCACCTCGGCGAGCACCCGCCCGGGGTCGTAGCCAGCCGTCTCGGCTTGGCGCAGGACGGCCGCAAGGGCCGGCCATGCCTCCTCGCTGAGCACGCGGCCTGCCAACGCGGGGATCGCTGTCCGGACGGTCTGTTCGTACCTGGTCGTCACCTCGACGGGGGCCGACACCGGCGCCCCGCGCTGGCCGCTGGTCGTCCGTGTGCCCTTACGGCGGCCGACGGCGCCGTGGGCGATCTCGGTTGCTGCCCGTAGGTGCTTGCCCGCCTGGGCGGCGGCGCGCTCCTGGGCGGCGTGCTGGCGGGCCTGGTGCCACCGCATCGCGGCGGTCACTGCCAGGGCGGCGGCGACCAGCAGCGCGAGCGCGGCGGCGGCCTCGCCGCCGTCCGCTGCCACCGAGGCGCCAAGGGACACAAGCTGGGCCGCCGTCCGGAGATGGGTAGCGGCGGCGGTCCCGAGACGGCGACTCGTCGGCGCGCGGCCGGCCCGCTCGTAGGCCGTCGCCGCTGCCCGCAGCTCGTCCCGCACCTCCGCCGGGGCCTGGGCCGCGAACGCGGCCAGGAAATCTCCGAGTGCCATCACCTCGGCGGCCCCGCCGTCGTCACCGGCGTTGCCGAGAACCGCGGCCGCCTGGTGGACGTGCGCGGCCGCTCTCCGCCAGGCATCGGCCCGGCTCTGCGGCCGCGCATCTGTCGCCGAAGCCGCCGTTCCCGACCATCGCTCCCGCACGCGCGGCAGCGAGAGATCAGGCGCCAGGCGGGCACCGGAATACCAGACCGCCCGGCTCCCGGCGGTCCGGTCACCGGGCAGCGCAACCGAGTATCCGGTCACGGCTCCGTCCGGCGCCACCCGCCGGTTCAGCCGCAGACCTGCCCGCTCGATCAGTCCGAAAAACTCGTCGTCGGAACCGGCGGCCGAAGCCGCCTCACGTACCATCCGCTGGAGCGTCGTCCGGGGCGGTTCGGCACGCTCGTGCCGCTTCGCCTTCTCCAGCTCGGCCGTTGTCGGCCAACGGCTCGCCGTCCCGTCGCCGCTCGTCAGCCGTTGCAGTCCGTACCGCACTTCAAGCTCTCGCGCGCGGGCCTGCATTCTCACCATGTCGCGCCGTACGTCCGGCGGCCGGCCGTCCTGCCGGGCCAGAGTCGCAACGATGTGGATGTGGTCGTCCGCGTGCCTGATCGCAACCCACCGGGCACCCATAGCATCGCCCTTCGGAGCGATCCCGGCCGCGTCCATAATCTCCCGTGCGACGTCCGCCCACTCAGCGTCCGTCAAGACTCGGTCGCCCGCCGAATTGCGCACCGGGACGTGGTAGACGTGCTGGGCCGGTCGCTTGCCCTCCAACATGGACACCGGCATGTCCAGCAGCATGGCCAGCATTGGGATGGTGGCCCCGGAATCCACCGCCGGGTCCAACACTCGGGCATCCCATGCCGCCACCATGTGAGGGTCGGTATGTTCGTTGGCCCGGCCAGGCCCGTACAGGTAGTAGAGAAGACCCGCCGTCCGACCGCCGGCCTTCGCCTTCTTCGGGATCACCGGTCCCCCTGCATCGTCGCAATGGTCGCCGCGTCCAGGCTCGCCACGGCCCGCTCAACCAGAGCGAGCACCGCCGCCAGGCGCTCCGGTGTCTCCTCGCCGCCACCGTTGAGCACGTGCGCGATTTGGTTCAAGTTGTTGCCGATCCGGTTCACGGAAACCCGGGCCTCGGCAAGCGTCCGAAGCCGGTCCTTGATCTCGACCGGCGCCGGGTTGACCTCGTCTTTCGCGACGGCCAGGGCGGCGGCTGCTACGTAGGCACCGACCTCCTGATTGTTCGTCTTCGCTGCCGTCAACAGAACGGCGTACTCAAGCGCGTTGAATCGTAGGTTCACGCGCTTGTCGCGCGGGGCGTCTGCTCGGCGTGCGCGGCGGCGAACGGGTGGCGTCTTCTCGTCCAAAACCCCTCCAACTCCCTTGGTCCGTCCCCGGACCAAACGGCGGCAACAGACCGAGCATAGCGAGGGCCAGCCGCCGGGAAGGATGGGTAAGGTTACCTTATCCACTAACTTGCTCCGACGCAGTCGGCCGCTGGGGGTGGGTGCCGGGGTAGGGCGGCGCGCGGCAAAGCCGCGCCAGGGTGGTCAAGTGCCTGGCCAGGGCAAGCGACTGCCGACCCGTCAAGGACTCCGCGACAGGGGCGAATCGGCGCTACCATGCCGACATGACCACACCTCCGGCCAGCGATGCCGTAAACCCGATCCTGGAGCAGGCACAGAACCTCCTCGCCTCTCGCATCGATCCGATCCGCCCCCTCGCCGACCTGATCGTCAAGCACAAGGCTGTGAGTGAAGAGTTGGCCAACGTCGAAAAGGCCTACGGCGCGGCCTACGCCACCGCCCTTTCAGCAGGCTGGAGCGAAGCCGAACTCCGGCAGATGGGAGCCCAGCCACCGACCCGCCGCCCGGCTGGCCGGCCCAAGGGCTCCCGGACCGCTCGTCCGGCTGCCGACAAGGACTGACCTCCTGACCACCGCACCGACAAACACCACCGTAGGTGGCGCCGAAATCACCGGTGCCACCCGGTTGTGCCAACAAACAAGGTAGTTACAGTTATGCCCTCTGGAACCATCAACACCTTCGTCTGGGTCCACATCGATCAAGCAAAGAAGCTGCGCGAGATGGCTAGGTTTCACGCGGGCCTCGAACGCTCCTGGCTGCTTGACCGGCGGGCGGCTCTTGGGCTCGCGGACTCCGAGCCCACTCCCGAGCATGTGCGGATCGAAATGCTAACGCTCAGGCCAGACAATTGGCCGGGCGAATCACTCATGGTCTCGGCTGCGATGCGTCGCCGGATGATGGAGAAACCCTTGGCTGGTGCCTGGCCTCCCTTTACCGAGCAAGAGCGCGCCGCCCAGCGATTGGCCGGCCGCCGAACCGGTACCCCCGATGAGGGCTTCGGGGACAAGCTGGCACTGGACCTTCCAACTGAACTCGTGGGCGCCGCACAGCTCGCGGCATACCGACTCAGCGAACCCATCGTCATCGCGCTCCGAGACGAAAATCTCGTCGGACCTAGGCGTTCCCGGTCCAAGGAATCTGCTGCCAGGCGGCTCGAACTACAGGGTCAGATCTGGACTCTGGGACGTGTGATCCGAGAGTCCATCACCATGATTGTTGGCCCCTAAAGACAGTTATGCCATCAAACAAGGTTGTTACAATTTACCTTTCGGCGGCCAGAACTTCGCTATCAATCGATAGCGTGAATTCCTCCAAAAAACGACGCTCAGTCAGGTACAGTCTTGTGCGCAATACCCGGCCGCCGAGGGGAAAGATTCTCGATGCCTCAGGTTCACAACAGCACGCCAGTGCCGCGATACACCTGGTGGGGCAACCTGCCCTCCCACCTGCGCACCACGACGCAGCTCGCGGCCCTTGACCTCCCGCGCCAACCCGCCGGCCCCGTGCGTGCCACCATCGCGGCCCGCAATCCGGGGACCGGCAAAAAGGGTGAGTGGGACCTCTACGACGTTCGCGAATCCGCGCCCACTGCGGCCACCGGCCCGCAGCTCGCCGCGGCTGCCGCACGCCGCACCACCTCTCGTGCCTGCACCGAGTGCGGGGCCCGGCCCGAAAGCCCTTGCGTATCCGCCGACAACCGGCGGCTGTGCGACGCTTGCGCCCACGTCCAGCGGCTCCGTGAGCGCCAGGAAAAACTAGACCAGAAAGCCCGGGAAGCCGCCGAGGAAGCCGCCCGTCTCCTGGCCGACGAACGTCTGATCGTCCTTCACCTCGACTACACCCCGGGTGAGCACACAGCAGCCGGCACGCCTCGCCCGTCGGCGGCCGTCCACATCACGGCCATCGACACCAACGACACCACGCTCTACGACCGCACCGTTCGCCTGACCGGCCCGCGTACGCCGGGCGCTCCAGCCCACGCTGTGGACCCCACCGGCACGGTGGAAACCCTCGCCGGACTGCTCGCTGACCGCACCGTCGTGCTGTGGGAGCATTCCGACCTCGGCCCCCTTCACGACGCGCTCCGTCGCCTCAAGGTCACGGCTACACCGGTCGTGGAATCCCGGAACGTGAGGACTGTCTGCTACGCGGCCAGCGCATGGCGGGCCGACCTCGACCCCGTCACCGGCCACCTGCGCACCCCCACCTCACCCGGCAGGGCCGACCGCCTCCTGTACCTTCTGCGCCGCATGGCCGGAACCGCGACTCACTGACCCGACAGCAGCCGACCTCACGCCGAAACGCGCGGGGCCGGCTGTTGTTCTTCGTCCTGGGCGTCGTTGTCGGCCGGCGCCTCCCCGGGGCTCCGCCCCGGACCCCGGTCCGCCCAAGGAAGGGGTGGGGATGGTGGGTAGGTGCGCGTGGGTGGGTGGTTGCTGTAGCCCGCCGGGGGTGGGCCCTTCCTCGGCGCGGCCACCCTTCGGGCATATCCGGAACCCGGGGGGGGGGGGACGGGGCGGAAAGGGGGCGGGGGGGGTGCACGCCGCCTACGGGCGGGGGGCGGGGGTGTCGGGGCCG
>NZ_JBHXTL010000104.1:4302-5439 GCF_042677365.1 Kitasatospora sp. NPDC127116 | reverse complement strand
CACCCGTGGCTGTGGGCAACCCCCGTAACACTTATCAGGGCGGAGCTGTCCACACCGAGGAAGGGCCCGCCCCCGGCACCGGGGCGCGTGGCCGAGGTCGGCCGAACCAACCCGCTCGCGATGGGCGAGGGTCGGTCTTCCCGGCCTCCGGACCAAGAAATTAAGCACCCCTTAGCGTGTGCACGCTAAGGGGTTTTCGGGGTTAGCTGGCGGCCCTTACCGGATAGGTTTCTGTCAGGGCTCTTCGTCCTCTCCTGGCATCGGGACGGCCGTCTGTCCCGGGATGGGTCCAGGCTCCTCCGTGTCCTTCACTGCTTCCTCTGGCTTGTCCTCCCCCTTGGACTTTCGGCCGCGACGGGCAGCAGGTTTCTTCGTCTCGCCTTGGGCTGTCCGCAGCGCTTGGAGTTCCCCGGCCAGGCGTTCCACTTCCTGGTGAAGCTGGTCGCGCTCGGTCTCGGCGGCGACGGCGCGGGAGGTCTCGGCCGAGGCTTTGGCCTCCATCTCCTCCAAGTCGGCGAGCGCCTGGTCCCGCCGGCTCTCGGCCTTCTCGGCCCGGTCCTCGGCGCGGCCCCGGGCGGCGTCGGCCGCGTCGGCCCTCGCTTCCGCCTTATCCGCCCTCGACTCGGCGCGGCCCCGGGCGGCGTCGGCCGCGTCGGCCCGCGTCTCGGCCTTATCCGCCCTCGACTCGGCGGCCGAGGCCAGTTGCCGGGCCGCGTCCCGCTCAGTCACCGCCCGGCCGGCGCGGTCGACGGCGGCCGAAGCCTCGCGCCGGGCCTCATCCCGCTCCCGCTCCGCCTCGTCCGCCCTCGCCTCCGCGAGCTGCTGGGCGTGCTCGGCCTGGTCCGCCCGCGCCTTCGCGCGGCCCCGGGCCTGGTCGGCCTTCTCGGCGCGGTCGACGGCGGCCGAAGCCTCGCGCCGGGCCTCATCCCGCTCCCGCTCCGCGGACTCCTGGGCGCGTACGGCGTCCTGACGCTTTTTCTCGGCGGCGTCGGCGCGGGTGATGGCTCGGTCCCGCTCGTCGGCGGCGGCGTCGGCGCGGCCCTCGGCGGCCGAGGCCAGTTGCCGGGCCGCGTCCCGCTCAGTCACCGCCCGGCCGGCGCGGTCGACGGCGGCCGAAGCCTCGCGCCGGGCCTCATC
>NZ_JBHXTL010000104.1:0-4203 GCF_042677365.1 Kitasatospora sp. NPDC127116 | reverse complement strand
CCCGCTCCCGCTCCGCCTCGTCCGCCCTCGCCTCCGCGAGCTGCTGGGCGTGCTCGGCCTGGTCCGCCCGCGCCTTCGCCTGACTTTCCTTGAACTCGGCTGCGATGGCGCGTTGTTCGGCCTGTTCCCGGGCCTCGTCCGCGGCCTCGCGCGCCGTACGGTCCCGGGCGGCGGCGGCCTCGGCGGCCTCCTGGTCTGCGCGTGCCTGCTGGGCTTCCGAGCGCGCGGCGGCGGCGTCGGCCTGAGCCTGGACTGCGGTTTGGTTCGCCTGGGCCACGTCGTTGGCGTTGGCGGCGCGCGCGGCCGCCAACCTCGCCTCGATCCCCTCCGGAGAGTTGATCTTCTGGAGTTCCAGTCGCATGTCCGAGGCGACTTGCTCCAACCGCGTCACGGTCTCCTCGACCCTGTTGATCTGGCCGGGGAGGCCGGGTGCGTTGCGCTCCCGGGCACGCGCGGCCTTGTTGTCCTGCTGGCACTTCGTGTCGCAGAACTCCGGCGGGCGGCCGGCCGCGCTGGCCGGCCTCGTCCGGGCGATCGGCGTCCCGCAGTACTTACAGGGCTCGGGCCAGTAGCCGTGTGGTGCCTCCTCGTTGTCCCCGGTCCCGGGACCGGGGAGCGGGATGCCGAGGTTGGCCACGGCGGTGCCCAGGTGGGCCAACGGATCGGATGTGGGGTCGCTGGTCACGCGGCGGCCTTCCTGGATCGGGACAGGTGAGGGGCTACCCGATCATCCCGCAGAGGGCCGGCCCTTGGACGCGACCGCCACGCGAGATTTCAGGATTACCATTTCCAGTATTCTAGAAATCGGCGGACTTGATTCGGCGGTGCCAAGTAATGGGGTGTGGTCGTCGGCTTCTCGCCGACCGGTCCTGCTCGGCGGGGCTTCGCCCCGCTCGCTGACTGCGGCCGGGGGCCTCTCCGTCCGACGACGATTCCTAGCGTGTGCACGCTAGGACTTTCCGGTCCGCCTCTTCCCTCTCTCGGGTGGGAGGCGCCGCGCTGGTGCGCATCCGGCCTGTCGGTCGACGGGGCCCCGGGGGAGCCGGCCTGCCGGTGCCGTGTGGAGCCTTCGTCGCGCGGGAGTCTACCCCTTGCGGCCCCGGCTCACGCGCTCCGGCGGCGCTGCCCGCGTGTCGCTCCAGCGGCTTCCTCGGCGGCGGTGCGGCGGGCGGCGTGCCACCGGACTGTCAGCTCGCCCCGCCAGGTGACGCACCGTTCGCCCGGCGCCGCGTGGCAGTGCGGGCAGCGGTGGCGGGCGGGCAGCACCGGGCCCCGGCGGCGGGCGGGCTTCGGCTGGTCGGCTCCGGTGGCGCTGAGGTGCGCGGGGTCGATCAGGTCGCCGGCCTGGGCGAGCTGCTGGGCGTGGGCGAGCATGCCGACGGCTCCGATCCGCTCGGCCTCGATGCGCCGGGCGGCGGCGTGGTCGGGGCGGCCGTCCGGACGGCGGGGGTAGGCGCGGGCGCCGGGAGCCATGCCGGGGATGACCTGTTGGTCCGGTGCGGGCCGCAGTCCGCGGGCGCGCTTCTCCGCGCGGGGCAGTGCGCTCCACTCTTCCTCTGCCGTCCACCAGAGGTGCTGTTCGTGGTCCACGCGGGCCTGGACGGCCAGGGCTGCCAGGCGGCCGGCCGTCCCGGTCTCCTGGGCGACCTCGTACAGCGGCCGGGCGGTGGCCATGTAGACGGTGCGGCCCCGGTACCGGCCGGGGATGACGAGTCGGAGGTTCTGGAGGGCCTGGAGATGCCCGGAGGTGGTCCGGGTCCGGTAGCCGGTGGCGGCGGCCAGGGCCTGGAGGGTGGGGTGGGGGAGGTCCCGGACGGCCTGGAGGGTGCGGGCGGCGTGGTGGCCGAGGTGGTGCCAGATGTCGGCCTGCTGGTGGGTGATCAGGGCCCGGAGGTAGGCAGGGGCGTCAGCAGAGAGGGCACCAGGGAGGCCGTAGGGGGCGGCGGCGTTCCGCCTTCTGTCAGACCCCGAGTGAACTGCGGAAACGTCGTAGATGGCGCATCGGTGGCCGTCGTGATCCGGGCACTCGTGGGCGGTGGCCAGGGTGACCCTGCGGGCCTTCCCCGCCCGGCGGTCAGCCTCGGCGGTGACGGTGAGCCACCCGTCCCTGATTAGGCGCCACAGCGCCAGTGCTGCGGTCTGGTGGGAGTAGCCGCCCAGGACACCAAGGCGCCTGACGTTGGCGCTCACGTCGGTGGTGGCGGCGCTGAGCATCAGCCAGGCCAGGGCGGCCAGGACGGCGGCGTCAGCCGGACCGGACTCGCGCGCCCACCGGGCCGGGCCGGCGGCCCGCATCCGGGCGAACAGGTCGCTCACAGCCCCCTCGACGTCGGTCCGCTCGTGGCGGCCGCCGTCGTCCTGCGGACGGTGCGGCATCCGCGCAGCGTCCTGGACGGCGAGCCACCAGACCCTCGCCCACAGCCGGGCGGTCTGCTCGGCGTCGCGGGGTGTCCGAGTGCCGTCGGCCTGGCGCTCGGTGCGGAGCCATTCCAGCGCGGGGGAGGACTCGGCGTCGCGCACGACGGCCAGGCCCTCGGCCTGCGTCCACCCGGCCAGGGCCATGGCGCGGGCCGGGGCGTGCGCCCAGTCCGAGTGATTCTGACGCTCCGTCAGCGTTCGGCGGAGCGACCGGACGGCCCGCTCGCCGAGCGGGCGCCAGGGCACGGCGAGTTTCGGGGCGCCGGTGGCGTCCTGCTCGACAGGGCGGACGACCGGCCCCCGGGCGGCGATCGACGGCGGCACGGCGCCGGCCTCCGGCGCGGCCTCGGGCTGCTGCTCGACGGGACGCCCGGCCGCCATGGCCTCCAGCCGGACGGCCAGGCGCTCGAACGCCTCGGCGGGGGCCGAGGCGGCGCCGAGGGCGGTCACCGCCTGGTCGTCGCTGTGGGCAATCAGCTCGCTGTGCCCGCCGAACCGGTGGGCGGCCCCCGGCGGGCGGACCGCACCCGACTTCGGATTCACCAGCGGCGAGATGTCCAGGGAGGGGCACAGCACCCGTGCGGCACGGGCGATCCGCTGCACGACGGTGCTCGACACGCCCTCTGCGCACCCGAGCCACACGTGGCGGCCGCCGGTGGGACCGGAGCGGGCGGGAACGGGCTCGATGCTCTCGGCGGCGGCGGCGGCGGCCAGCAACTCAGCGTCCAAGGTTGCCTGTTGGGCGTCGGACCGGTGCTTGGCGTCCAGGTCGAACGGGATCAGCACGTAGCGGAAAACGCCTCGGTGGCGGCGGGTCAGGTACATGGCCACGGGCCGGGCCGGGTCCACCTCGTCCACGGACACCGTGTCGGCGTAGGAATTAGGCCACTGGCCGGGCTCGCCGGTCACCGCGCGCACCTGGGCGCGGGGGGAGAGGGTGAGGAACCGGGTCAACGTCGCGGCGTGCGCAGTCAGCTCTAGCGTGTGCACGCTAAAACCCCCAAGCCCGCTTTCGGACTTAGGGAGCATTTCGGGCACGGCGGCGGAGAAAAAGTCGCCTTGTCGATAAAGGCCGGATGACACACCGGCCCCGGGCAAGGGGGTACCGCCACCGTGGGCCGCTGCTACGATGGCAACGCTCCTCGGTGTTCGAGACAGCACACGGCCCCGCCGCCGGCCTAGGAAACCGGCAGCGCGTTCGGTGCTCTATCTGGGATCGGGGGTCTCAGCGTTGGTCGCCAAACCTCGTTCGGCTGAGACTCCGATGGCTCCAACACCTCGCCCGGCTAGGAAGGCCGGGCAGTTGGCGGGAGCCTAGGGCTCGGGGTTCAGATCAGCTGGCCTCCTTGAGCTGAATCGTCGTCGGCCAGCCAACCGGCCGCCCCGTCTCCGGGTCAACTTCGATCAGGCCGACCAAGTCGTTCAAGAAGCCGGCCACCGAGACGTTCAACGCCTCACAGATGCTCAGCAGCTTGACGGCGTGCTCGGGTACGAAGTTCGAGCCAGGGCGGTAGGGGTCGCCCGTTGACGGATCGTACGACGGCGCGCGGTACCGCGTACCTCGCGGGGGTCCGCCCACTCCTCGGCGATCTCTCATGGTCATGATCCTCCCACAGCGGCAGGGAGTCATGCAGCATCTTTGGGTGTGGCGCCCGAAATTCTTTGAGACCGCCGGGGTTTGATGAGCCGTTTGACCTGCTATTTCCGGTTTGTCCTACGGTGGGCCAGGTTTGGCAGGCGCCAGCGCGGCCGGCGGCGGCTGGTTGCGGCCGCCGGCCGCCCGGC
>NZ_JBHXTL010000103.1:0-37408 GCF_042677365.1 Kitasatospora sp. NPDC127116 | reverse complement strand
GGGGGGGGGCCGCCCCCCCCCCCCCGCCGCCCCACAGACAGGTTCACCCGGCGAAGGAGCGGTGGCAGATGGTGCAGTCCGGCGGTGCGGCGGAGTTCGACTACGACGTGGTGGTGGTCGGGTCCGGCTTCGGCGGTTCGGTCGCGGCGCTGCGGCTGACCGAGAAGGGCTACCGGGTCGCCGTCCTGGAGGCCGGGCGGCGCTTCGACCGGGACGAACTGCCCAGGAACTCCTGGGACCTGCCGAACTACCTGTGGGCGCCGCGGCTCGGGCTGTACGGCATCCAGCGCATCCACCTGCTGGCCAATGTGCTGATCCTGGCCGGCGCCGGGGTCGGCGGCGGCTCGCTGAACTACGCCAACACCCTGTACGTGCCGCCGAAGGCCTTCTTCGAGGACCGGCAGTGGCGCCACATCACCGACTGGCAGCAGGAGTTGGCGCCGTTCTACGACCAGGCGCAGCGGATGCTCGGGGTCCGGCTCAACCCGACCCTCACCCCGTCCGACGTCCACCTCAAGGCGGCCGCCGAGCGGATGGGCGTCGGCGACACCTTCCACATGGCGCCGGTCGGGGTCTTCTTCGGCGACGGCGAGGACGCCGGGGGCACCTCCCGGACGGAGTCCGGGGGAGGCGCGGCCGAGGCGGCCCCGGGGGGCGAGGTGGCCGACCCGTACTTCGGCGGCGCCGGCCCGGCCCGCAAGGCCTGCGTGGAGTGCGGCGAGTGCATGACCGGCTGCCGGCACGGCGCCAAGAACATGCTCACCGAGAACTACCTGTACCTGGCCGAGAAGGGCGGCGCGGAGATCCACCCGCTCACCACGGTGGCCCGGATCCGGGAGATCGGCGGGGCCGACGGGGACCGGGGCTTCGCCGTGGACGTGCGCCGCACCGACGCGCGCTCGAAGACCGACCGGGTGAAGGCGGGCGCGCGGACCATCACGGCGGCCCGGGTGGTCGTCGCGGCCGGCACCTACGGCACCCAGTCGCTGCTGCACCGGATGCGGGACGGCGGCCACCTGCCCCGGATCTCGGAGCGGCTGGGCGAGCTGACCCGGACCAACTCCGAGGCCCTGGTGGGGGCGCAGACCACCGACCGGCGCTACGGTGCCAAGGCGGACTTCACCAAGGGCGTGGCGATCACCTCCTCGATCCACCCGGACGCCAACACCCACATCGAGCCGGTCCGCTACGGCAAGGGCTCCAACGCGATGGGCGCACTGTCCATCGCCCAGGTCAGGGGCGGCGGAACGCTCCCGCGCTGGCTGCGCTACCTGGGCAACTCGGCGCTCCACCCGGTGACCTTCGCCCGCTCGATGAACCAGCGCCGCTGGTCCGAGAAGACGATCATCGGCCTGGTGATGCAGTCGCTCGACAACTCGATCACCGTCTCGCTGAGGAAGGGCCCGCTCGGCAAGGCCCGGCTCACCTCCGCCCAGGGCCACGGCGAGCCCAATCCGACCTGGATCCCGGCGGCCGAGCGCGGTGCCCAGGCGCTGGCCGACGAGATCAACGGCTTCCCCGGCAGCACCGTCGGCGAGATCTTCGACATCCCGATGACGGCGCACTTCCTGGGCGGCTGCCCGATCGGCGACGCCCCCGGGACCGGCGTGGTGGACCCGTACCACCGGCTGTACGGCTACCCGGGGATCAGCGTGGTGGACGGTTCGGCCGTCTCCGCCAACCTGGGCGTCAACCCCTCGCTCACCATCACGGCCCAGGCCGAGCGCGCCCTGTCGATGTGGCCGAACAAGGGCGAGGCGGACCCGCGCCCGGCCCAGGGCGAGGAGTACCGGCGGGTCGCGGCCGTGGCGCCGGTGCGGCCGGCCGTGCCCGAGGGCGCGTTCGGCGCGCTGCGGCTGCCGCTGCTGCCCGTCCCGGAGGTCCCGAAGAAGCGCGGCTGAACCCGGTCCGGCGGGCCAATCCGCCTGCGCCGGTTCCCGGTTGACAGCCGTTCGGGTCCGATGGGATAAACGGGCTCCCTGGGGCGGCCAGGAACTCGTCGAGCGGGGGGAACGCGGGCCATGGCCAACTGCACATCGTGCGGGGCGACTTCGGCGGAGGGGGCGCCCGCCTGCGGGTCGTGCGGCCGGCCGTTCGCGCCCCCGGCCCCGCCGACCGCCCCGCCGAGCGCCGTCCCGCCGGCCGTCCCGCCGACAGCTGTCCCGCCGCCACCGCCGGGTGCGGCTGCGCCCGTGCCGCCGCCCGGGTACGGGCCGCAGCCGGAGTACGGGCCGCAGCCGGGGTACCGGCCCGCGGCCGCGGCCCCGCCCGCCCTGGGCAGCTGGGGCGCCGGGCAGTCGTACGACAGGCAGCCCGCCCTCCAGCGCCTGCTGACGGCCGCGGACTGGCGCCCGGCGGCCAGGGCGGCCGTCGCGCCGACCCTCGTCCTGCTGGCCGTGGCGCTGATCGCGGCGGTCCCCAGCGACTACCAGTACCAGTACCGGTTCGAGGCGCCCGGCTTCGGCGAGCGTTTCGGCGCGATGCTGTCGATGACCCTGAACGCGCTCGGCGCGCCGTTCCGGCTCGCCTACCAGAGCTCGGTGGGCCGGGGCCCGGACGGCTGGACCGAGACCGTCCGGGTGCTGCCGATGACCGTCACGGTCCTGTGGTGCCTGGCGCTCTGGCTCGGCCTGCGGGCCGGGCTGCGCCGGCGCAAGGCGGCCGAGGGCCAGCTGACCCGGGGCCAGGCCGCCGCCGAGGCGATGCGCACCGCGGCGGTCCTCGCGGCGGTGAGCCTGGCGCTCGGCCTGGTCGGCGGTACGGACTGGAGCCCGGACGGCCGCGGCGTGAAGTCCGACTACTTCGACTCCCGGGGGAAGCCGGAGCTGCTGGTCACCGCGGACTCCGGCTGGCTGGAGGCGGTCGCCTGGACCGTGGTGCCGGCCGCCCTGCTGGCCTTCCTGGTGTACGGCACCGACGCGCTGCGCTGGGCGGCCTGGCGCAGCCGCTCGGTGCGCGGCTGGGCGGTGGCCGCGCTGACCGCCGGCCAGGCGCTCGCGGTCTCGGTGGGGCTGTCCTCGGTGGCGGCCTTCCTGCTGGTCGCGCTGAACAGCGACGACGGGGCGTTGACCGGGGTCTCGCTGGCCTTCCTGCCCAACCTCGGCCTGGGCCTGCTCGGCTTCGGCTCGGGGGCGGGCTTCCGGACGCACACCGGTCTGTCCGGTGACGGCGGCGGCTCGTGGCGCGACCGCAGCAACGACACCGAGTTCTCCTTCTTCGACCTGCGGGACCTGAGCGCCGATTGGCGCTGGGCCGGCCTGGCCGCGCTCGTCGCGGCGGGCGTGCTCGGCTGGGCGGCGTACCGGCGGCGCCTGGACGCGACCGACCGGCTGCGCCTGGCGGCCCTGCACGCCGGGGCGCTCACCCTGCTGATGGCGCTCTCCGGGGCGCGGCTGGTGGAGACCACGTCCATGACGGGCTGGACCGAGACCGCCCGGATGGAGTTCTCCCAGGAGTCCTCGGCCGGGCTGGTGTTCCTGGGCACGCTGGTGGCCAACGCGGTCTGGGCGCTGGTCGGCGCCCTGCTGGTGCCGCCGCTGCTGGTGGCCGTCCGCGACCGGGGCGCGGGCGCGCCGAACGGCGCGGTGCCGTACGCCGAGTCCCCGTTCGCCCGTGCCCAGGGCGGCGCGCCGCACCCGGCGGCGGTGCCGCCGCAGGTGCCGTACGCGACGCCGCCGCACGGCGTTCCGGCGCAGCAGGGCGGCCCGGTGCCGGGGTACGGCGGGCCGGCGCGGGCCGTCGTGCCGCAGGACGCGCCGTTCGACTCCGGCGGCGGGGTGAGCGAGGTGCTCGACTCGCACGAGGAGCCGCCCGCCCCGGCCGGCGGGGCGCCGGTGCCCGGCGCGGTGCCGCCGCCCCCGGCCGAGGAGCCGGTCGACCCGAGCGTCTGGCGCAAGCACCCCTGACCCGGGCGGCGGTCGGGGTGCCGGCGGCCGGGAGCACGGTGCCGGAGGTCGGGAGCACGGGGAAAGGGCAAAGGGCCCCGCGGGGGAACGGGGCCCTTTGTCGTTCAGCACTCGGCGTCAGGGCCGCGCCGGTGCTGGGGTGACGGCGCCGGGGGAGGAGCGCCGTCGTGTCGGTCGGCTTCGGGGTGCGCCGCGCGGCTCCGGCGTGGGTGGCCGGCCGTGCGGGGCGCGCACCTCCGTGCGCGGCGGGTCGGCACGCAGGTCTGCGCCGGTCCCACGCTCACGGAGCGTGAACTGACAATCGCTGCCACCGCCCTGCGGCGCGGCTGCGGAGAACGCCGTCGCGGGCCTCCTCGGTGGGCCGTGAGGCGCCGGGAGAACCGCTTACAACGAGCATCGTGCTGGACGAGGGGCTCGCTCTGCAACCGGTTCGGCACAGTTCGGCACAGAGCATTTCCCGGCGGGGCCGCCGTCGATGATCACGGTGCGTAGTGGTCCGGATGGTTGTGGCGCACGGGGACGCGCGTAGCGGCACGAGGTGGACGGGGGAGTGCGCCCGGGCGCGCACCGGAACGGACCGGGGGTGCGACGGCCGGTCCCGGGCGTCCCCGGACTCCGGCCGTCCCACCTCTCGGCCCAGTCGCGGCCGGGGTCGCTG
Source organism: Kitasatospora sp. NPDC127116 (assembly GCF_042677365.1). Taxonomy (NCBI): domain Bacteria; kingdom Bacillati; phylum Actinomycetota; class Actinomycetes; order Kitasatosporales; family Streptomycetaceae; genus Kitasatospora; species Kitasatospora sp. NPDC127116. The sequence continues at coordinate 32,845 of NZ_JBHXTL010000103.1, read as the reverse complement.
TCCCCTGCTCGCCGGCCGCGGCACCCGCGCACGGTCCCACGGAGCCGCGCGCCCGGCGGACCGGGCGGCGGCACCACGTGCGCCGGTGGACTGGGGTGGAGCTCCACGCGTGGTCCTGCTGCCGTACGGTGCCCCCGCGGGGGCGGGCGGCGCGCCTGGCGGACGCGGCGCGGCCGTACGTTCGTCAGAAGCAACGAACCGCGGCCCCGCCCGGTCACGGTTCATTGGACGGGCAGACGAGTGAAACCGGACAGCCCGGTAGAATCGGTGTCCAGACACCCCACACCGTCCGCCGCAGCCGCAGTCCCGCCGGGGAGGCGGCCACGCGTGACACCTCGATACCGCTGCCGGAAGGCCGTCTGTGTCCTCTGCAATTCCCGTCCAGTCCGCGCCGGACAACGACCCCGTCCTGGTGGTCGACTTCGGCGCCCAGTACGCCCAGCTCATCGCCCGTCGGGTGCGTGAGGCGCGGGTCTACAGCGAGATCGTGCCGAGCAGCATGCCGGTCGCCGAGATGCTCGCCAAGAACCCCAAGGCGATCATCCTCTCCGGTGGCCCCTCGTCGGTCTACGAAGACGGCGCGCCGCAGATCGACCGCGCGATCTTCGAGGCCGGTGTCCCGGTCTTCGGCATGTGCTACGGCTTCCAGCTGATGGCCAAGAGCCTCGGCGGCACCGTCGACAACAACGGCGCCCGCGAGTACGGCCGCACCCCGCTGACCGTCTCCCGCACCGGCTCCACCCTGTTCGAGGGCGTCCCGGCGCAGCACTCGGTGTGGATGTCGCACGGCGACGCCTGCTCCGCCGCCCCGGAGGGCTTCGCCGTCACCGCCTCCACCGACCTGGTCCCGGTCGCGGCCTTCGAGAACGACGAGGCCCGGCTCTACGGCGTCCAGTACCACCCCGAGGTGCTGCACTCCGACCACGGCCAGCAGGTCCTGGAGCACTTCCTCTACCGCGGCGCCGGCATCGCCCCGACCTGGACCACCGGCAGCGTGGTCGACGAGCAGATCGCCCTGATCCGCGAGCAGGTCGGCGACAAGCGCGCGATCTGCGGCCTGTCCGGCGGCGTGGACTCCGCGGTCGCGGCCGCCCTGGTCAACAAGGCCATCGGCGACCGGCTGACCTGCGTCTACGTCGACCACGGCCTGATGCGCAAGGGCGAGACCGAGCAGGTCGAGAAGGACTTCGTGGCCGCCACCGGCGTCCAGCTGAAGGTCGTCGACGCCGCCGAGCGCTTCCTGAACGCGCTGAAGGGGGTCACCGACCCCGAGGAGAAGCGCAAGATCATCGGCCGGGAGTTCATCCGGGTCTTCGAGCAGGCCCAGGCCGAGATCGTCGCCGAGGCCGGCGAGCAGGGCGAGTCGGTCGACTTCCTGGTCCAGGGCACCCTGTACCCGGACGTGGTGGAGTCCGGCGGCGGCACCGGCACCGCCAACATCAAGTCCCACCACAACGTCGGCGGCCTGCCCGAGGACCTCCAGTTCCAGCTGGTGGAGCCGCTGCGCAAGCTGTTCAAGGACGAGGTCCGGATGGTCGGCCAGGAGCTGGGCCTGCCGGAGGAGATCGTCCAGCGCCAGCCGTTCCCGGGCCCGGGCCTGGGCATCCGGATCGTCGGCGAGGTCACCGAGGAGCGTCTGGACCTGCTCCGCGACGCCGACGCGATCGCCCGCGAGGAGCTGACCGCGGCCGGTCTGGACCGCGAGATCTGGCAGTGCCCGGTCGTGCTGCTCGCCGACGTCCGCAGCGTGGGCGTGCAGGGCGACGGCCGTACCTACGGCCACCCGATCGTGCTGCGCCCGGTCTCGTCCGAGGACGCCATGACCGCCGACTGGTCGCGCCTGCCGTACGACGTGCTGGCGAAGATCTCCACCCGGATCACCAACGAGGTCCGCGACGTGAACCGCGTCGTCGTCGACGTCACCAGCAAGCCGCCGGGCACCATCGAGTGGGAGTGATCACTCCCGCCGGCCGCCGGGACGCTTCTTCGTCCTGAGGCCGATGCCTGAACGGTCGCGCCGTCGTTCCCGTACTGGAGGGAGCGACGGCGCGACCGTTTGCGGTGCGGGCGTCGCTCTCCGGGAGGACCTCCCACCGAAAGCGGCCGGGAGCGGGCAGAATGCGGACCGGACCTGTCAGGGACTGGCAGGCGGCGAGGGAAGGTGTGAGGGATGTCGGAGGCCAGCAACTCGGTGCCGGCCGGTGGCGGCGCGGCCGGCCGGGCCGCCGGGGCGGCGCAACTGCAGGCGCTCGCGTCCAAGTACGCGCTGCTGCCCCTGCGGCTCTTCCTCGGCGTCACCTTCGTCTACGCCGCGCTCGACAAGCTCTCCGACGCCCACTTCCTGGCCGGGGCGGGCGACCCGGCGTCCTTCGTCTCGCAGACCCGGGCCGCCAAGGCGGGCGGCAGCCCGATCTCCTTCCTGCTCGGCCCCGCCCTCGACCACCCGACCCTGTTCGCGCTCGCCGTCGCCTTCGGCGAGCTGGCGGTGGGCCTGGGCACCCTGCTCGGCCTCTGGGGCCGGGCCGCCGCGCTCGGCGGCGCGCTGCTCAGCCTCAGCCTGTGGCTGACCGTCAGCTGGAGCGTCTCGCCGTACTACCTCGGCAACGACCTGGCCTACCTGATGGCCTGGACGCCGCTGCTGCTGGCCGGCACCCCGTACCTGTCGGTGGACGGCTACCTGGCCCGCCGGGCCGGACGGGACCGCGCGCGCGGGCTGGGCGAGGACCACGTCAAGCGCCGGGCCCTGGTGGACGGCGGGATCGCGGCCGTCGCGATCGGCGGGGCCGGGCTGCTCACCGGCTCGCTGACCCGGACCTTCGGCCGGGACAGGTCGGCCGCGCCCGAGCCGTCGGCGGCCCCGGTCTCCGCCGTCCCGTCCGCCGCGGCCCCGGCCTCCGGCGCCCCGGCGACGGCGCCCACGGTGCCCGCCGCGAGCGTGCCGGTCGGCGGATCGGCCCAGGTCAAGGACCCGGCCACCGGGGACGCCGTCTACATCGTCCAGCCCAAGGCCGGCCAGTACTGCGCCTTCTCCGCGGTGTGCACCCACTCCGGCTGCGCCGTGGACGCGCCGAAGAACGGCCAGCTGTACTGCCCCTGCCACGGCTCCCGGTTCGACGCCGCGACCGGTGCGGTGGTCAACGGGCCGGCGGTCAAGCCGCTGCCCAAGTACGCCGTCAGCAAGGACGGGGACCGGCTGGCCCTGGGCCCGCAGCAGAGCTGAGGGCCCGGAGCCGGTCAGGGGCGGCGCGGGACGTCCGGGGGCCTGCCCCGGCCGCTCACTCCTCGCGGTCGGGCCGGCCGCGCCGGGCCACCGCCGCGACCGCGCCGGCCAGGCCGCCGACACCGAGCACGATGAAGGTGACCGGGATGACGATCCGCCCGTTCACCGACTGGTCGTTGAGCGCCGCGACCAGGTAGAGCACCGCGAGTACGGTGAACAGCGCGCCCGCGATCAGCGAGAACAGGTCGAGCCGGTGCTTCCTCACTGCTGGACCACCTTGATGTTGCCGAGCCCGATTCCGAGTTCGAGATTGAGGGTCCCCTTGGCCGGCTGCCCGTTGGCAGGGCCGATCAGGTAGGTGTGCCGCCCGGTGCCGTCGCTCCGCTCACCCGGGACGGTGACGTTGCCCAGGCCGATCCGGGTCACCAGGTTCACCGTGATGTCGTCCGGCACGGTGACCGTCATGTCGCCGGTTCCGAGGTCGACCTTGGTGGCGAGGGTGGCCCCCGCCGGGTCGAGTGCGGAGAGGTCGAGCCTGATCTGCCCGGCGCCCAGGTTGTACCGGTCGCGCAGGTCGGTCGCCGAGGCGACGGTCCAGTCGCGATCGCCGACGGCGTTGCGCATGGAGTCCGGCGAGTGGCCGACGAAGGCCAGCGCCAGGGTGAGCAGCAGGCCGGTCACCGCCAGCCGGCGGGCCCGGCCGAACTTCGCGCCGACCAGCAGCGTCAGGCCCACCACCAGCAGCGCGGCGGCCAGCACCGTCGCACCCAGCACGGTGGGGTCGTGGTGGTCGGCGGAGGCGGCCCAGACCGCGGCGCCCGCGCCGATCGCCAGCAGGAAGCCGAAGAAGCCGAGCGCCGAGCGCTCCCGGGGGCGCCGTACGGCGGCGGGCGCGGGGCGTCGCCCGGGGTGCTCCTTGCGCAGCGGGTCGCCCTGCGGCAGGTCGGCGCGCTGCCACCAGGGCCGGGCCGGGCCACCGGCCGGCGGCACCGGGGTGCCGAAGGGCGGGGTCGGAGTGCCGAAGGGCGGGGTCGGGGTGGCCGAGGAGCCGCCCCCGTACGGATTGCGCTCGGGGTGGCGGGGGTCCCACAGGTAGCCGCCGGCGCCGGGGGCCGGGCTGTCGGCGGGGCCCTTTCCGGCGGCCCGGGCGGACTCGTCCTGCTCCGGCCGCGGCCAGCGGTAGGCCCCGGCGCTCCCGGCGCCCGCCGCGCCGCCGGTGACCCCGGTGCCCTCGGACCCGTCGGACCCCGGGAAGTGGCGGTCGTACGGCCCGCCGCCGCGGCGGTCGCGCCCCCGGCCGCGGCCCCGGCGGCGCTCCGGGTCGTAGCGCACCGCCAGGAAGACCAGGGCGGCGAGCAGCAGCAGCGGGAACATCTGGTCCCCGTCGCCCATCGAGGAGAAGAACACCCCGGTGCCGATCACGGTCAGCAGCACCGCGCCGACCGACTGGCCGTCCACCCGCCCGGTGAGCACCCGCTGGAGCTCGGTGCGCCCGCCGCGGCCCTTGGACTCGTCGTCGGTCGGGACGATCAGCCAGGCCAGGCCGTACAGGAACAGCCCGAGGCCGCCGGAGAGGCAGAGCACCACCGTGACGATCCGGAAGACCACCGGGTCGATGTCCAGGTGCCGGCCGAGGCCGCCGCAGACGCCGGCCACCACGCGGTGGTGCTCGGCCCGGGTCAGTGGCGGGCGGTCCGGTTCCGGCGGGGCGGCGGGCCCGGCCTCCTCGATGCGGGGGTCCTCGGTCATGGGCACCATCCTTCCGGCAGGGGCGGGCCCGGCCCAACCGGGTCGATCCCTGTCCGTACCCTGACTTGTCCCTGATACGCGATGGGGACACACCCTGATGCGCCCGTGGGCGCGCGCGTGGAACCATCGGTGCCGTGGCAGCCCCCGGTACCGATCCCCGACCCACCGCCCCCGACGCCGCGTCGTCGGCCGGCGCCGACCCGAGCGCGCCCGACGACGGGAGGCCGCCCTACCGGCGGCTCTACCGCAGCCCGCAGGGACGGATGCTCGGCGGCGTCGCGCACGGCCTGGCGGTGCACCTCGGGCTGCCGGTGCGGTGGGTGCGGATCGCCTTCGTCGTGCTGTTCTTCGCGCAGGGGATCGGCGCCCTGCTGTACGCCGCGTTCTGGTTCGTGGTGCCGATCGGCATCGGCGAGCCCTCGCAGCGCGGCGGCGCCCAGTGGGTGTACGTCAACGGGGTGTTCGTCCCGGCCTCGCCCGGGGTGCAGGGCGGCCTGCTGAGCAAGGGCGGCCAGGCCGGCGGCTGGGTGGCCCGGATGCGCCGGCTGCTCCAGCACACCCTGCAGGGCGAGCCGGTGGGCGCCCCCGCGGAGGGGGAGGAGGCGGCGCCGGCCGGCAAGGCCGGGCAGGGCGGCCTGGGCCAGCTCGCCGCCCTGGTGATGACGGTGATCGGCCTGATCGCCCTGCTCAACGTGCTCGGCCTGCAGACCGCCAAGCCGTACACCTGGCCGCTGCTGGCGATCGGCGTCGGCGTGGCGCTGGTCTGGCGGCAGGCCGACGACTCGCGCTGGCAGCGCTGGTTCGGCATCGAGGAGGGCGAGAAGCGGCGCGGCGCCTACACCCGGGTCGGCGCCGGCGTGCTGCTCGCGGTGGCCGGCACCATCGCGCTGCTCGCCATGCAGGGCAGCGGTTCCACGCTCGGCTCGGTGGTCGAGGCCTCGCTCGCGGTGCTGGCCGGCGTGCTGGTGCTGCTGGGCCCGTACGGACTGCGGCTCTGGCAGGACCTCGGGGCCGAGCGCACGGCCCGCATCCGCGCCCAGGAGCGGGCCGAGATCGCCGCGCACATCCACGACTCCGTGCTGCACACCCTGACCCTGATCCAGCGCCGGGCCGAGGACCCCAAGGAGGTGCTGCGGCTGGCCCGCTCGCAGGAGCGCGAGCTGCGGCTGTGGCTGTACCGCCCGGAGGCCGCCGCCGAGGCCGCGCCGGACACCATGGCGGAGAGCCTGCGGGCCGCCGTCGCCGAGGTCGAGGACCGGCACGGCGTCCCGGTGGAGCTGGTGATCGTCGGCGACTGCCCGATGGACGAGAGGATCGCGGCACAGATGCAGGCCGCGAGGGAGGCGACCGTCAACGCGGCCAAGTACGGTGGCGGGGGACCGGTCCAGGTCTACGCCGAGGTGGAGGGGAGGACGGTGTCGGTGTTCGTCCGCGACCACGGCCCCGGCTTCGACCCCGACACGGTGCCCGAGGACCGGATGGGCGTACGGGAGTCGATCATCGGCCGGATGAAGCGCAACGGCGGCACCGCTCGGGTGCGGCCGGCTGCGGGCGGCGGCACCGAGGTCGAGTTGGAGATGGAGAGAGCGGATGACTGAGGCAGCTCCGGAGCGTTCTGCGCGGGTCGTGCTGGTGGACGACCACCGGATGTTCCGGACGGGGGTCAGGGCCGAGATCGGCCGCACCGAGGTGACCGGCATCGACGTGGTCGGCGAGGCCGACGACGTGGACTCGGCGGTCCGCGTGGTCGCCGAGACCAGGCCGGACGTGGTGCTGCTCGACGTCCACCTGCCGGGCGGCGGCGGCGTCGAGGTGCTGCGCCGCTCGGCCGGGGTGATGGGCGAGGGGTCGGGCGGCGCGGCGCGCGGCGGCTCGGACAAGAGCGGTGGCGAGCGACGGGAGGGCGTGAAGTTCCTGGCGCTGTCGGTGTCGGACGCCGCCGACGACGTCATCGGCGTCATCCGCGGCGGTGCGCGCGGCTACGTCACCAAGACCATCACCGGCGCCGACCTGGTGAACGCGATCTTCCGGATCGCCGACGGCGACGCGGTGTTCTCGCCCCGGCTGGCCGGCTTCGTGCTGGACGCCTTCGCCGCCACCGACACCCCGCCGGTGGACGAGGACCTGGACCGGCTCACCCAGCGCGAGCGGGAGGTCCTGCGGCTGATCGCCCGCGGCTACGCCTACAAGGAGATCGCCAAGCAGCTCTTCATCTCGGTGAAGACGGTCGAGAGCCACGTCTCCGCGGTGCTGCGCAAGCTCCAGCTGAGCAACCGCCACGAGCTGACCCGCTGGGCCACCGCCCGCCGTCTGGTCTGAGGCTCTGAGGCTCTGAGGGGCTGGGGCGTCCGGCGCCCCCGAAGGCCGGTGCGGGCCCGTCCGACCGGCCCGCACCGGCCCGCACCGGGCCCGGTCGCCCGGGGCGGGCGGGCTTGTCGGTGGGTGGCCATAGACTCGATGTGCCATGAGTAGCCTCTTTGACGACCTTCCGCTCCCCGGTTTCGAGGCACCCGCCGCCGGGTCGAAGCAGCCCGCAGCTCCCCTCGACGAGGAGCCCCCGCCGTACGACGACGACGTTCCGTACGACGCGTACGAGGAGGCCATCCCGGACGGGCTGTTCCGGACCGACCACTCCGCCGAGGCGGAGCGGGACGCCTGGTACCGCAACGGCGCCGCGCGGACGGTGGTGGACCCGGCGCAGCTGCTGGAGGGGATGAACGACCCGCAGCGCGAGGCGGTGCTGCACGCGGGCTCGCCGCTGCTGATCGTGGCCGGCGCCGGCTCGGGCAAGACCCGGGTGCTGACCCACCGGATCGCCCACCTGCTGGGCGCCCGCGGGGTGCAGCCGGGGGAGATCCTGGCGATCACCTTCACCAACAAGGCGGCCGGCGAGATGCGCGAGCGCGTCGAGGCGCTGGTCGGCCCGCGCGCCCGGGCGATGTGGGTCTCCACCTTCCACAGCGCCTGCGTGCGCATCCTGCGCCGCGAGTCCAAGCAGCTGGGCTTCACCTCCAGCTTCTCGATCTACGACTCGGCGGACTCGCAGCGGCTGATGTCGCTGGTCTGCCGGGACCTCGACCTGGACCCGAAGCAGTTCCCGCCGAAGTCCTTCACGGCGAAGGTCAGCAACCTCAAGAACGAGCTGATCGACGAGGAGACCTTCGCCGACCAGGCCGCCAACCCGATGGAGAAGAAGCTCGCCGAGGCGTACGCGCTCTACCAGCGGCGGCTGCGCGAGGCCAACGCGCTGGACTTCGACGACATCATCATGACGACGGTGAACCTGCTGCAGGCCTTCCCCGACGTCGCCGAGCACTACCGGCGCCGGTTCCGGCACATCCTGGTCGACGAGTACCAGGACACCAACCACGCCCAGTACATGCTGGTCAGGGAGCTGAGCGGGGGCTCCGTCGCGGCCGCGCCCAGGCGCACCGCGGACGGCGACCTCGTGAACCCGGCGGCGGGGCGGCTCGCCGAGGTGCCGCCGGCCGAGCTGTGCGTGGTCGGTGACGCGGACCAGTCGATCTACGCCTTCCGCGGCGCGACCATCCGCAACATCCTCCAGTTCGAGGAGGACTACCCGAACGCGACCACGATCCTGCTGGAGCAGAACTACCGCTCCACCCAGACCATCCTGAGCGCCGCCAACGCCGTCATCGAGCGCAACGCCAACCGCCGCGAGAAGAAGCTGTGGACGGCCGGCGAGCACGGCGAGAAGGTCATCGGCTACGTCGCGGACGACGAGCACGGCGAGGCCCAGTTCATCGCCGACGAGATCGACCGGCTCACCGACAAGGGCGAGGCCAAGCCCGGCGACGTCGCGATCTTCTACCGGACCAACGCCCAGTCCCGCGTGTTCGAGGAGGTGTTCATCCGGGTCGGCCTGCCGTACAAGGTGGTCGGCGGGGTGCGCTTCTACGAGCGCAAGGAGGTCCGGGACGTCCTGGCGTACCTGCGGGTGCTCTCCAACCCGGAGGACACCGTGCCGCTGCGCCGGATCCTCAACGTGCCCAAGCGCGGCATCGGCGAGCGGGCCGAGGCGATGATCGACGCGCTGGCCGCGCGGGAGCGGATCTCCTTCGCCCGGGCGCTGGTCCGGGTCGACGAGGCCTACGGGATGGCCGCGCGCTCGGCCAACGCCGTCAAGAAGTTCAACACCCTGATGGCCGGGCTGCGCCAGGTCGTCGAGTCGGGCGCGGGCCCGGCGGCGGTGCTGGAGGCCGTCCTGGAGGAGACCGGCTACCTGGCCGAGCTCCAGGCGTCGACCGATCCGCAGGACGAGACCCGGGTGGAGAACCTCCAGGAGCTCGCCTCCGTCGCCCTGGAGTACGAGCAGGACCCGGGCGAGCGGCCGGAGGGCGACGCCGAGGGCACGCCGCCGGTCGGCTCGCTGGCCGACTTCCTGGAGCGGGTCGCGCTGGTCGCCGACTCCGACCAGATCCCGGACGACGACGAGAACGGGCAGGGCGTCATCACGATGATGACCCTGCACACCGCCAAGGGCCTGGAGTTCCCGGTGGTCTTCCTGACCGGCATGGAGGACGGGATCTTCCCGCACATGCGGGCGCTCAACCAGGTCAAGGAGCTGGAGGAGGAGCGCCGGCTCGCGTACGTCGGGCTCACCCGGGCCCGCGAGCGGCTGTACCTGACCCGCTCGGTGCTGCGCAGCGCCTGGGGGCAGCCGGCCTACAACCCGGCCTCGCGGTTCCTGGAGGAGATCCCGGAGACGCTGGTGGAGTGGAAGCGCACCGGGACGGCGCAGGCGCCGGTCCAGCGCGGCTTCTCCTCCGGCTCGTCCTGGGGCAGGTCCTCGTCCGGGGGCGGCGGTTCGCGGTCCTCGTCGACGGCGGCCGCGCCGAAGGCGGGCTGGGGGCAGTCGGCCCGGCGCGGCGGCCGGACGGCGGAGCGCGAGGCCGTCTCGCTCGCGGTCGGCGACCGGGTCACCCACGACAGCTTCGGGCTGGGCACGGTGATGGCCGTCACGGGCGCCGGCGACCGGGCGCAGGCCACCGTCGACTTCGGTGCCGAGGGCCGCAAGCAGCTGCTGCTGCGCTACGCGCCCGTCGAGAAGCTGTAGGGCGGCTCAGCGCGGGTCCAGCCCGTTCGCGAGGAACCAGGGCAGCGGGTCGATCGGTCCGCTGCCCTGCGGCCGGATCTCGAAGTGCAGGTGCGGGCCGGTGCTGTTGCCGCTGGTGCCGACGAAGGCGATCACGTCGCCCTGCTTCACCGGGCCCTTGCGCACCTTGTACGCCCGCAGGTGGCAGTACCAGGCCTCGGTGCCGTCGGGCATCTTGAGGATCGTCATGTAGCCGTAGAACGGGTTCCACTGGGTGCGCAGGGTGCCGTCGGTCACGGCGTAGACCTCGGAGCCGCCGTCCACCGGGAAGTCGATGCCGGTGTGCCGGTTGGCCCAGTGGGTGCCGGCCTCGCCGAACTGTTCGCCGAGACCGTGCCGGGCGACCGGCATGACGACCTTGGGCCCGACCGGCTCGGGCGCCGGCTCGGCGGTGGGCTGCGCGGTGGGGGCCTCGGTGGGCTGGGCGCCGGCCAGCGGCAGGCGGGCGTCGCCGCGCGAGGCCTGGGTCGGCGCGCCGGCCGCGACCGCCTGGGCCGCCGCCTGAACGGCGGTGGTGTCCGGGGCGTTGTCGACCGCGGTCCGCGGCACCTGTCCGGCGGCCTGGGCGCGCTGCTGGTCGGCCTCCCCCTGCACCGTGATCGCCGCCGCCGCGGCCACCCCGAGCGCGGCCACCGACGGCAGCGCGACCCGCAGCAGCGCCGTCCGGGTGGCCGCCCTGGCGGCGCCGCGGCGCTGGGCACGGGACTGCTCGCGGGCGGCGAGGCGCAGCTCCGCGCGGGTCGGACGGGCGGCTGCATCGGGAGCCATCGGGGCTGCCTCCTCGGTGGGCCTCGGACGTCGTCGGGCGGGGGAAGACAGCCGTGACTGTAGCTCCCTGGCCGACGCCCCGGAAAAACCTCCGGATGTCAAGGGGGCGGCCGGGGGGTCTGTGCGGAGGTTGCGGGGAGGAGGGGTAGGCCCGCCGGTGGCAAGGCCCGGAGCTGTGACTTTGCCCTCCTCTTGGGAGGTGGCACGGTCAACCGTGCCGGGTGGCGCTAACCTCCCCTCAGGTTGGTTATTGACCGTTAACCGCGCCGGCGGCCCACGAGGCCCGGTCGGATGGTGGACGACGACGTCCAGGAGGCAGTCATGAGTGTGTCGGGGCCGATCCGTGTGGTGGTCGCCAAGCCCGGGCTCGACGGTCACGACCGTGGTGCCAAGGTCATCGCGCGCGCCCTGCGCGACGCCGGTATGGAGGTCATCTACACCGGACTGCACCAGACGCCCGAGCAGGTCGTCGACACCGCGATCCAGGAGGACGCGGACGGCATCGGGCTGTCCATCCTGTCCGGCGCCCACATGACGCTGTGCGCGCGGGTCCTGGAGCTGCTGAAGGAGCGCGACGCGGAGGACATCAAGGTCTTCTGCGGGGGGATCATCCCGGACGAGGACATCGCCGAGCTCAAGGCGATGGGTGTCGCGGACATCTTCACCCCGGGCACGCCGACCCGCGACGTGGTCGCCTGGGTCGAGTCGAACCTGCGGGCCGGCTGAACCACCGCGCGTCGAGCGGGCCGCCCCTCCCCGGGGCCGGCCCGCTCCGCCGTTCCGGGGCCCGGAAAGCCCCGGAAAGCCCCGGGCCGGCCCGTCGGCCCCGTCGGCCCCGGCTCAGCCCGCCAGCTCCGCGAGCATCGCCGCCCGGAAGCGCAGGGTGCCGGCCAGCCGGGCGAAGGTCTCGGACCACGCGGAGTCCGGGGCGGCCCCGGCGGCCAGCTCCTCCACCGCGGCGGCCGTCTCCGGGGCGAGCGCGCGCTCCGTCATCCCGAGCACCCCGCTGTGGCTCCACGGGTACGCCCCGGAGGCCGCCGCCCGGGCCAGGGCGGTCACCACGGCGGTGGACAGCGGCGGCGTCCACGGGGTGGCGCAGGCGCCGAGCAGCTGGAAGGCCTCGCCCAGCCCGTGCGCCGTGATGAACGCCGCCGTCCAGACGGCCCGCTCCTCCGGCGGGAGGACAGCCAGCAGCTTGGCCGGGGCGCCGGTGGCGCGCGCCGCGCGGGCCCGCGCACCGCGCCCGGACGGGGCCGGGCCGAGCAGCGCCCGCGCCCAGTCGGCGTCCTGCTGGCGGACGGCGGCCCGCGCCCAGGCCTCCCGCAGGTCGTCGGCCCAGCTGCTGCTGGTCTCGTCGATGCTGTCGCCGACCCGCAGGGCGAGCAGCTGCTCGGGCGTCAGCCCGGTGCTCTCCGGCCAGAGCGACAGCGGCGCGGCGGCCACCACCTCGCCGAACCACCAGGCCCGTTCGCCGCGCCCGGTGGGCGACTTGGGCGCGATCCCGTCGCGCTGCATCTGCGCGTCGCACTCGGCGGGCGGGGTGACCAGCAGATGCGTGCCGGTGCCGGCGAGCCGGACGGCGGCCCGCGCCCGCTCGGCCATCCGGCGGGCCAGGGCCGAGCCGGGCAGGGTGGAGAGCAGTTCGGCGGCGGTGGCCCGGACGTTCTTGCTGCGGTCGCCGAGGGCGGCCTCCAGGAACGGTTCGTCGGCGGGGGAGAGGCCGTCCTGGAGGGCGTCCAGGAAGAGCAGGCGGTCCTCGGCGCGCTCGGTGGACCAGGTGCCGCGCAGCAGTTCCAGGCCGGCCGCCGGATCGCGGCGGCGCAGCAGCGTGAGGTGGGTGACCCGCTCGGCGAACAGGCCCTCGTGCCAGAGCCGGTCGTCCGTCGGCTGCTGCGGCAGGTCGGGGGCGGTGGTGCGCAGCACGAACCGCCAGTCGGGGTTCTGCTCGGCCAGCCAGCGGCCCGGCGGACCGGCCAGGGCCACGGCGTCGGGGCGCAGTTCGCTGCGGGCGCGGGCGGCGTCGAGCAGGCCGGGTATCAGCGCGGCGGGCGGGCGCAGGCCCCGGGCCCGGGCGGTGGTGAGCCACTGCGGCAGCAGCTCGGCCAGGTTGGCCAGGGTGCCGCCGCCGCTGCCGGCCCGCCCCGAGAGCAGGACGGCCAGCCGGCGGGCGGCCGGCTCGGGCAGCTCCGGGCGGGTGTCCTCGGCCGCGGGCGGGCCGGGCGGCCCGGCGGCCGGTACGGGCAGCGCTCCGGCCCGGCGGCGGACGGCGGCCAGCGCGGCCAGCTCCAGCAGGGCGGTGGCCGGATCGCCCCGGTCCACGGCGTCGGCGAGCGGCAGGGCGGTGGCCGGGAGCGGGCGGCGGTCGGTGCCGAGCAGGGCGCTGGTGTGCAGGGTCTCCCACGGGTCCTGGGTGATCGTCATGCCGGGTTCTCCTGGGGAGTGTCTGGGGCGTGTCTAAGCGTTGGTGAGGCCGACCGGGGGTCGGCCGGCGGCCCAGGCCGTGACCGGGGCGAAGCCCTGGTGGCCGTACTCGCCGAAGACCGTCAGCGGGCGGCCGGTGGAGACGGCGGCCAGCCGCCACAGGGCCGTCTCCGGGACGGTCGAGGCGCGGACCGGCACGGTGTGGTGGCCGTCCGTCAGGAACCAGCCGTCCGGGGTGCGGACCGGGACGACGTCGCCGAGCACCGTCGGCCGGCTCTCCAGCCACGGGTCGTCGGCGACGGCGGTGCCGTAGCCGGCCACCGCCTCGGCGACGGTGAGCCCGGCGGGCGGTTCGGCGGGGCCCGGCTCGGGGGCGCCGTAGCGCTCGCCGAGGGTGGCGCGCAGCGGGTGGGCGCCCGGGTGGTAGGCGAGGTCGGCCTCCACCAGGCGGCCGGTGGGCAGGGCGAGGGCGGGGGCCTGGCCGGTGCGGCCGAAGGAGAGCAGCAGCGCCGGGCGGCCGGTCTTGGCGCCGCGCAGCCAGATCCGGCGGGTGATGAGCCGCTCGTCCGAGGTGTCGCGGCTGCCGAGCACCAGCCAGCGGTCGCGGACGGTCGGGCCGGCCAGCACCTCGTTGCTCTCCACGGTGTAGCCGACCCGGGTGCGGACGGTGGCGGCCAGCTCGGCGGGCAGTTCGTCCAGCCGGGTGGCGGCGGTGGCGAGCAGGTGCAGCATCGCGTACTCCTCCAGCAGCCGCTCCTGCGGCAGCGCGTCCAGTTCGCGGACCCGGGCGGCCAGGCCGGGGGCCTGTGCGTCGACCATCCGGGCGGCGACCTCCTCCCAGGGCCCGGCGGTGGACCGGTCGGCGAGGCCGTGCCGGACCCGGTCGGCCAGCCGCAGCCGCAGTTCGGCCGCGCCGGCCGCGACCCGGGCGCCGCGCCGCTCGGCCCGGCGCCGGGCGCCCTCCGGATCGACGACCTGCTCCTTCACGCGCTTCTCGGCGCGCTCCTGGCGGGACGTGAGCCACTCGGCCACCCAGTCGGCGGGTTCCCCGGCCGGGACGGCCTGCGGGGTGCCGCTCCACAGCAGGAGGAGCCCGAGCGCGTGCTTGCACGGGAACTTCCGGCTGGGGCAGCTGCACTGGTAGGCGGGCGTGGCGAGTTCGATCGCGGTGCGGTACGGCGTGCGGCCGCTGCCCTTGCACTCGCCCCACAGCGCGGTGCCGTCGGTGCCGGTGCCGGACCACGGCGCGGGCGCGGACAGCTTGCCCGCGGCCTTCTGCGAGGCGGCGTCAGGTGCCAGGGACAGGACGTGTTCGGTGCTCCAGCGTTCCTCCATGCGACCGACCGTAGGCGGCGGCACTGACATCGGCTGACGGTCCGTCCGGGGCCCCGCCGGGTTGTCAGTGGCTCGGTGCAGGGTTGGTTCCACAGGCCGGGACGCCGACCTGGCTCCCCCCCGATCACCCTTGCGCCCGGGGCACCCGTGTGCCCGGCGGCAGACCCGAAGGAGCCCCCATGACCGACGTTCTGCGGCAGCACGCCGAGGACGCGTTCGCCGGCGAACTGGCCGCGCTGGCCGCACAGGACGACCGTCCGCGTCCCGAGCGCTGGAAGCTCTCGCCGTGGGCCGTGGCGACGTACCTGCTCGGCGGCGAACTGCCCGACGGCACCCGGATCACCCCCAAGTACATCGGCCCGCGCCGGGTCGTCGAGGTCGCCGTGACGACCCTGGCGACGGACCGCGCGCTGCTGCTGCTCGGCGTGCCGGGCACCGCGAAGACGTGGGTGTCCGAGCACCTGGCGGCGGCGATCAGCGGCGACTCCACGATGCTGGTGCAGGGCACCGCCGGCACCCCCGAGGAGGCCGTCCGGTACGGCTGGAACTACGCCCAGCTGCTCACCCGCGGGCCCAGCCGGGACGCCCTGGTGCCCTCGCCGCTGATGCGGGCGATGGCCGAGGGCAGGATCGCCCGGGTCGAGGAGCTCACCCGCATCCCGGCCGACGTGCAGGACAGCCTGATCACCATCCTGTCGGAGAAGACGCTGCCGATACCGGAGTTGGGCTCCGAGACGCAGGCGGTGCGCGGCTTCAACGTGATCGCCACCGCCAACGACCGCGACCGCGGCGTCAACGAGCTGTCCAGCGCGCTGCGCCGCCGCTTCAACACCGTGGTGCTGCCGCTTCCGGGCTCGCTGGACGAGGAGGTCGACATCGTCACCCGCCGGGTCAACCAGCTCGGCCGCTCCCTGGAACTGCCCGAACTGCCCGGCGGCGCCGAGGAGATCAGGCGCGTGGTCACCGTCTTCCGGGAGCTGCGGGCCGGGATCACGGTGGACGGCCGGACGAAGGTCAAGACCCCGAGCGGCACCCTCTCCACCGCCGAGGCGATCTCGGTGGTGACCAACGGACTCGCGCTGGCCGCCCACTTCGGCGACGGCGTGCTGCGCGCCGGGGACGTGACGGCCGGCATCCTCGGCGCCGTCGTCCGCGACCCGGTGGCGGACCGGGCGGTCTGGCGCGAGTACGTCGAAGGGGTGGTGCGCGAGCGCGACGGCTGGAAGGACTTCTACCGCGCCGCCCGTGAGGTGGGGGCATGACGGCGCCCGAGGTCGCCCTGCTGGGCATCCGCCACCACGGCCCCGGCTCGGCCCGGGCGGTTGCCGCCGCGCTGGCGCAGTGGCGGCCGGACGCGGTGCTGATCGAGGGCCCGCCGGAGGCCGACGGCATCGTCCACCTGGCCGCGGAGAAGGACCTGGTCCCGCCGGTCGCGCTGCTCGCCCACGCGGTGGACGACCCGGCGAAGGCCGCCTTCTGGCCGTACGCCGAGTTCTCCCCGGAGTGGGTGGCGATCCGGCACGCCGTGGAGCACGACCTGCCGGTCCGCTTCATCGACCTGCCCGCCGGGCACGGCTTCGCGCCGGCCCCCGAGGAGGACGCGGAGGGGACGGCCGAGGAGGGGAAGGCCGTCGAGGGCACGGCCGCCGAGGAGGAGGACACCGGGCCGGTCGCCGACCCGCTGGCGCTGCTCGCCGAGGCGGCCGGGCACGACGACGCGGAGCGCTGGTGGGAGGACGTGGTCGAGCACCGCGCGCCCGGCGACGACGCGCTGGCGCCGTTCGCCGCCGTCGCCGAGGCGATGGGCGCGCTGCGCGCGGAGGGCCTCGGCGAGTCCCGCCGGGACCTGCTGCGCGAGGCGTACATGCGCCAGCAGATCCGTGCCGCCCGCCGCGCCGGGCACCGCAGGATCGCCGTGGTCTGCGGGGCCTTCCACGTCCCCGCGCTGGAGCGGATGCCCACCGTCGCCCACGACCGGGCGCTGCTCGCCGCACTGCCGAAGAAGGTGCGGACGGACATCACCTGGGTGCCGTGGACGCACCGCCGGCTCTCCCAGGCCACCGGTTACGGCGCGGGTGTGCAGTCGCCCGGCTGGTACCACCACCTGTTCACCACCGACGGTGACCCGGTGCCGCGCTGGCTCACCCGGGCGGCCGACCTGCTGCGCGCCGAGGACCACCCGGTCTCCTCCGCGCACGTGATCGAGGCGGTCCGGCTGGCCGAGACCCTGGCCGTGCTGCGCGGCCGCCCGCTCGCCGGGCTGACCGAGACCCTGGACGCCGTGCGCGCGGTGCTCTGCGAGGGCTCGGACGTCGCCCTGGAGCTGGTCCGGGACCGCCTGGTGGTCGGCGACGCGCTCGGCGAGGTCCCGGACGCCGCACCGGCGGTGCCGCTCCAGCGCGACCTGACCCGGTTGCAGCGCTCGCTGCGGCTCAAGCCCGAGGCCGCGCCGAAGGACGTCGACCTCGACCTGCGCAAGGACACCGACGCGGCCCGCTCCCGGCTGCTGCACCGGCTGCGGCTGCTGGGCGTGGACTGGGGCGTGCCCGCGCGCTCCTCGGTGAACTCGACCGGGACGTTCCGGGAGAGCTGGCGGCTGTGCTGGCAGCCCGAGTTCGCGGTCCGGATCGCCGAGGCCGCCCAGTGGGGCACCACGGTCGAGGAGGCCGCGGCCAACAAGGCCGTCGGCACCGCCCGCGCCGCCGGGGAACTCGCCGAGCTGACCGGCCTGGTGGAGACCTGCCTGCTGGCCGGGCTGTCCGGCGCACTGCCCGCCGTGATGCGGGTGCTCGCCGACTGCGCGGCACTGGACACCGACGTCGCGCACCTCGCGGGCGCGCTGCCCGCACTGGTCCGCGCGCTGCGCTACGGCGACGTGCGCGGCACCGACCACGGCGCGCTCGCCGAGGCGGCCGCGGGCCTGGCCGAGCGGATCTGCGTCGGACTGCCGCCCGGCTGCGTCGGCCTGGACGCGCGGGGCGCGGAGGCGATGCGCGGCCGCCTCGACGAGGTGCACGGCGCGATCGGCCTGCTGGCCGCCGATCCCGCCGACGCCACTGCCGCCGGCAGCACCACTGCCGACACCACCGCCGCCGGCACCTCGCCGGACCCGGACGGCCTGGCCGGCCTGGCCGACCGCTGGGCCGCCGCCCTGCGCTCGCTGGCCCGCCGCGAGCCGGCCGGCAGACCGGCCACCGGCGCCCCCGGGCTGCTGCGCGGCCGGGCCGTGCGGCTGCTGCTGGACGACGGCCGGCTCGACTCCGCGGAGGCCGGCCGACGGCTGCGGCTGGTGCTCTCCGCCGCCAACGCCCCGGCCGACGCGGCCGGTTGGGTCGAGGGCTTCCTGACCGGCGGCGGCGCCCTGCTGCTGCACGACCCGCGGCTGCTCGCCCTGCTGGACGAGTGGCTGACCGGGGTGAGCGGCGAGGCCTTCACCGACGTCCTGCCGCTGCTGCGCCGCACCTTCGCCGGACTGGAGGCGGGCGTGCGCACCACCATCGGCGGCCGGGTCGCGGCCGGCCCGCTCGGTGAGCCGCCGGCCGTCGACGCCGCGGCCGGTGAGCTGGACCGGGCCCGGGCCGACGCCGCCGTCCCGGTGGTGGCCCTGCTGCTCGGGATCCGCCCGAGGATCCCCCGGCAGGCCGCCGGCCGCGACACCTGACACCCGCCGCGGTGGCACCCACCGCACCGAACGCCTGCCCCACCGCAGGACCCGCTGAAGGAGGACGAGATGGCAGCGCCCACGACCGACGAACGGCTGCGCCGCTGGCGGCTGGTGCTCGGCGGCGAGGCCGACGGCACCGGCTGTGCCCTGCGCGGCCGCGACGCCGCGATGGACGGCGCCCTCGCCGCGCTCTACCGCGGCGCCCCCGAGGAGGGCGCCCGGGCCGGGCGCACCGGCCGCCGCGGTGCCGGGCTGGGCGGCTCGGCCCCGCAGGTGGCCCGCTGGCTGGGTGACATCCGCGAGTACTTCCCCTCCACCGTGGTGCAGCTGATGCAGCAGGACGCGATCACCCGGCTCGGCCTGGACCGGCTGCTGCTGGAGCCGGAGATGCTGGAGGCCGTCGAGCCGGACGTGCACCTGGTCGGCACCCTGCTGTCGCTCAAGCACGCGCTGCCCGAGACCACCCGGGAGACCGCCCGGGCGGTGGTCGGCAAGGTGGTCGCCGATCTGGAGCGCCGGCTCGCCGACCGCACCCGGGCCACGCTCGGCGGCGCCCTGGACCGCAGTGCCAGGGTCAACCGTCCCCGCCACCGCGACATCGACTGGGACCGCACCATCCGGGCCAACCTGAAGAACTACCTGCCCGAGCACGGCACCGTCGTCCCCGAGCGGCTGGTCGGCTACGCCCGCGCCCAGCGCGCCGTGAAGAAGGACGTCATCCTCTGCATCGACCAGTCCGGCTCGATGGCGCCCTCGGTGGTCCACTCGGCGGTCTTCGGCGCGGTGCTCGCCTCGATGCGCACCCTGGACACCCGGCTGGTCGTCTTCGACACCTCGGTGGTCGACCTCACCGAACAGCTCACCGACCCGGTCGACGTCCTGTTCGCCACCCAGCTCGGCGGCGGCACCGACATCAACCGCGCCCTGGCCTACTGCCAGTCGAAGATCACCCGGCCCTCCGAGACCGTCGTGGTGCTGATCAGCGACCTGTACGAGGGCGGTATCCGGGACGGCATGCTCAAGCGGGTCGCCGCGATGAAGGCGGCCGGCGTCCAGTTCATCGCCCTGCTCGCGCTCTCCGACGAGGGGGCCCCGGCGTACGACCACGCGCACGCCGCCGCGCTGGCCTCGCTCGGCGCGCCGGCCTTCGCCTGCACCCCGGACGCGTTCCCGGAGATCATGGCGGCGGCGATCGAGAAGCGCCCGATCCCGCAGAACCTGATCAGGGGGGCCGCCCAGGGGGGGTGAGGGATTCACCTGAACGCGCTAATCGGACCGATCGGTGGACCGGCCGCCCACCCCGTCCCTCCTGGGCATTCTGTGACGGTTCTCACCCATGCCTGGCAGGCCCCGGGCGGAACAGTCCCGTCCCGCGGGGATAACCTGCCAGACGGACGTGACGCGCGTGTTGATTGACGTGAGCGCCCGTGGCTGTGTGGGCCGCAAGGCCGTACCTCTGCGTACCCGCACCGCCCCGACGACCCGCAGCGAAGATCCTGCCGTGGCACGCTCGTAGAGACACAATCCGCGACCACGAACAAGGACAAACACGTGGACCTGTTCGAGTACCAGGCGAGGGACCTCTTCGCCAAGCACGGTGTGCCCGTGCTTGACGGCGATGTCATCGAGACCGCCGCAGACGCTGCCGCCATCGCGGAGCGCTTCGGCGGCCGCGCCGTCGTCAAGGCTCAGGTGAAGGTGGGTGGCCGAGGCAAGGCCGGCGGCGTCAAGCTCGCCGCCGACCCGGCGGACGCCGTCGCCAAGGCCGAGCAGATCCTCGGCATGGACATCAAGGGCCACACCGTTCACAAGGTGATGCTGGCCCAGACCGCGGACATCAAGGACGAGTACTACGTCTCGTTCCTGCTGGACCGCACCAACCGCACCTTCCTGGCCATGGCCAGCGTCGAGGGCGGCGTGGAGATCGAGGTCGTCGCCGAGCAGAACCCCGAGGCGCTCGCCAAGATCCCGGTCGACGCCAACGAGGGCTGCACCCCGGAGAAGGCCGCCGAGATCGTCGCCGCGGCGAAGTTCCCGGCCGAGGTCGCCGACCAGGTCGCCGAGGTCCTGCAGAAGCTGTGGACCGTCTTCATCAAGGAGGACGCCCTCCTCGTCGAGGTCAACCCGCTGATCAAGTCCGGCGAGGGCAAGATCATCGCGCTCGACGGCAAGGTCTCCCTGGACGAGAACGCCGAGTTCCGCCAGCCCGAGCACGAGGCCCTGGAGGACAAGGCCGCGGCCAACCCGCTGGAGGCCGCCGCCAAGGCCAAGGGCCTGAACTACGTCAAGCTCGACGGCCAGGTCGGCATCATCGGCAACGGCGCGGGCCTCGTCATGAGCACCCTCGACGTGGTCGCGTACGCCGGTGAGAACCACGGCGGCGTCAAGCCCGCCAACTTCCTCGACATCGGTGGCGGCGCCTCCGCCGAGGTCATGGCGAACGGCCTGGAGATCATCCTGGGCGACCCCGACGTCAAGTCGGTCTTCGTCAACGTCTTCGGCGGCATCACCGCGTGCGACGCGGTCGCCAACGGCATCGTGCAGGCCCTCGCGCTCCTGGAGGGCAAGGGCGAGAACGTCACCAAGCCGCTGGTCGTCCGTCTGGACGGCAACAACGCGGAGCTGGGTCGCAAGATCCTCGACGACGCCAACCACCCGCTGGTCCAGCGCGTGGACACCATGGACGGCGCCGCTGACCGCGCCGCCGAGCTGGCCAACAAGTAAGGAAGGGGACTTAACACCATGGCTATCTTCCTTACCAAGGACAGCAAGGTCATCGTCCAGGGCATGACCGGCGCCGAGGGCATGAAGCACACCCGCCGCATGCTCGCCTCCGGCACCCAGATCGTCGGCGGCGTGAACCCGCGCAAGGCCGGCACCACGGTCGACGTCGACGGCACCGAGATCCCGGTCTTCGGCTCCGTCGCCGAGGCGATGGAGAAGACCGGGGCCGACGTCTCCGTCCTCTTCGTGCCGCCGGCCTTCACCAAGGCCGCCGTCGTCGAGGCCATCGACGCCGAGATCGGCCTGGCCGTCGTCATCACCGAGGGCGTCCCGGTGCACGACACCGCCGCCTTCTGGGCGCACGCCGGTGCCAAGGGCAACAAGACCCGCATCATCGGCCCGAACTGCCCCGGCCTGATCAGCCCCGGACAGTCGAACGCCGGCATCATCCCGGCCGACATCACCAGCTCCGGCAAGATCGGTCTGGTCTCGAAGTCGGGCACCCTGACCTACCAGCTCATGTACGAGCTGCGCGACATCGGCTTCTCCTCGGCCGTGGGCATCGGCGGTGACCCGGTCATCGGGACCACCCACATCGACGCCCTCAAGGCCTTCCAGGAGGACCCGGAGACCGAGATCATCGTCATGATCGGTGAGATCGGTGGCGACGCCGAGGAGCGTGCCGCGGCCTACATCGCCGAGCACGTCACCAAGCCGGTCGTCGGCTACGTCGCGGGCTTCACCGCCCCCGAGGGCAAGACCATGGGCCACGCCGGCGCCATCGTCTCCGGCTCCTCGGGCACCGCCCAGGCCAAGAAGGAGGCCCTCGAGGCCGCCGGTGTCAAGGTCGGCAAGACGCCGTCCGAGACCGCCCGCCTGGCCCGCGAGATCATCGCCGCCCAGGCCTGATCCCGCCCCGCGCGTGACGAGCGCCCCCGCCCTCCCGGGCGGGGGCGCTCGCCGTTCGCGGCTCAGTGCCGCCCCGGCCCCGTGGTGCAGGGCAGCGGCGACCACTGCCGGCAGGCCGCCGGTCCCTGCGGCGGCGGAGCGGCGCCCCGGGCCGCCGGCGGCAGCTCCCAGCGCGCGACCGCCTGGGGCTGCGGATCCACCAGGACGGCCTCCAACCCGGGCGCCGGGCTGCACCAGATGCTGGTGATGCCGTTCGGCGCCCCGTCGGGCAGCAGCGGCACGGCGGGCTCCGCCGCCTGCGCCGCGGTGGCGGCCAGGCAGAGCGTGGGCGCCGGCGGGGTGGTCGGCCGGAACAGCTCCGCGGGGCGCACCCCCGCCAGGGTCGCCAACGTCGCCCCGCCCACCGCGACCGTCAGCAGCGCCGCCGCGCCCGTCCGGCTCGCCGTCCGGAGCCGGTACCGGGCCCGCAGCACCGGCACCGGCGTCCGGTGCGGCTCCGGACAGCCGCGCACCGCCGCCCGGTGGAGCAGCCCGCACAGCCCGTCCGCGAAGCCCGGTGCCGCCGGGTCCGGCCCGACCAGGTCCGGCACCCACGCGGCCAGCGCCGCCCGGGCGGCCCACACCCGCCCCTCGGCCGCCGCCCGGGAGGACTCCACCTCCACCGCGACCGCCGCGGCCGGCAGCCCCAGCCCGTCGTGCAGCACCAGCGCCCGGCGCTGGGGGCGGGACAGCCGCTTGAGCGCCTTCAGCAGCGCCCGGTCCCGGTCGGTCAGCCGGTCGTGGTCCGGCAGCACCGCCTGGGTCTCGTCGGCCGGCCGCACCTTGATCCGCCGGTGCGGCAGCCCCCACGCGTGCGCCCGCCGGGGGCCGCCCCGGTGCCACGGGGACAGCGCCAGCTCGCAGGCGCGCGCCCGTACCCAGCCCTCCGGGTTCCCCGAACCGGCGGCCGTGCCCCAGCACCGCCGGGCCTCGCCGAACGCCCGCCGCACGCAGTGCACCGCCCGGTGCCGGCAGGCGGTCAGCAGGAACACCTGCTGCACCAGCCGGGTGTGCGCGGTCTCGTAGAGCTCGTCGAAGCCCATCGCCGGGGGCTCGGCGTCGAGGTCGTCGTCCGCGCCCGAGGGAGCGGCGGCGGCCAGCGCCGCCCGGCCGGGACTGGCGGCGGCAGGGTTCTGCGGCTCCGGCCGTGCCGTCCGCGCCCGGTCGGGTTCGGCGGCCGGTGGCCGTCCGGCGTCCGGTTCGGGTGCGGCCGGGGCGTGGTGCGGCGTGTCGCCGTGGTCGGCGGCCGGGCCGGCGGGGGCCTCCTCCGACCCGCCTCCACCGGCCGCGTCCGCGGTCGGAGCGCTCGCCTGCCCGGCCGGCCCGGCGGCGGAGGCACCGGGAGTGCCGGGCGTGCCGCCGGGCCGGTCGGGGTCCCCGGGGGCCGTCGGCGGGTGGCCGGTGTCGGTCGGCTGACGCCGCCCGTCGTCCGCCGCCGCGGCCGGAGGTGCCTGGAGGGCGGCGGCTCCTGGCCGGCCCCCGGGCGTGCGTGGCTCCTGCGCGCGCCCGGGGGCGGCGCTCCTCCCGTCGGCCGTCGGACCGTCGGCGGCCTGCCGGGGCTGCCCGGCCGGGGCCGCCCGCCGGGTGCCGCCCGAGGGTCCCGGGGCGGGTCTCCCGGCTCGGGTGCGGCTCCGCTTTCCGGTCGCCTCCCCGTCCGTTGCCGCGTCGGCCCGCGGGCGGTCTGCTCCCGCCACGGAACCGGGGGCGGCCGGGGCGGAGGAGCCCGGGTCCGGCCGTAGGAGGACCGGTTCGGCCGGTGGGAGCCCGGCATCCGGGGCCGGGCCCGGGTCGGCCGGGTCGGCCGGGTCGAGGCCGGCGAAGTTCGCCGGGTGTCCGGTCGGGCCGGGGTCCTGGGGGCGCGGCGGCTTGCCGGCCAGCAGGGCGAGTGCCTCCGCCGCGGTGCGGGTGCCGAGCTTGCGCATCGCGCGCTGGAGGTAGCTGCGGGCGGTGGTGGGGGTGACCCCGAGGGTGGCGGCGGTGCGGGGGAGGTCGTGGCCGGCGGCGAGGTGGGCCAGGGTCTGGGCCTCACGGGGGGTCAGCTTCCGCAGCAGGCGGCCCGGGTCGGTCTCGGCGCGGGCGGGCCTGCGGTGGCGCTCCGGAGTGGGGGAGTCGGCGGTGGGTGGCGTGGCCATCAGACGCTCCGGGCCGGGGCGCCGGCGGCTTGGGGGCAAGGTCTGAAAATGCGCATAAGCCAATAATCTGGGACACGGCGGCGGTTTGGCGCTTCACGGAGCATGGCGAGTCGCCTTGGCACCATGTGGCCCATGACGCAGCTGATGGGCCGTCCGATCCTGGAGTCGCCCGGTGAATTGGGCGGACGCCCCGCGCTGGCCGACCTGTTGGCGGGTGTACGGACGGCGTTGGTCGGCCTGGCGGTGGTCGGGGCGCCGGTGCTCGGGCTCTGGGTGGCGACGCCGTACGCGGACGACGGCGCGGCCGTTGTCACCCGGTTGGCGGGGGCGCTCTGGCTGCTGGGGCACGGAGCGCCGCTGCTGCGCGGGCCGGCGGACGCCCCGCTGACGGTCACTCCGCTGCTGCTCGGCGCGCTGGCCGTGGTCCGGCTCTACCGCGCGGCCGCCGGGGTGGCCGCGCGGCGGGGGCCGCGCCCGCGCTGGGGCGGTCCGGTGGCGGTGTGGGCGGGGTACTGCGCGGTGGCCTTCGCGGTGGCGCTGCACTGCGCGGCCACCGGGCCGTTCCGCAGCCGGGTGCTGCTGGACGTGCTGGTGGTGGCGCTGGTGGCGGGCCTGGCGACGGCCGCGGGGGCCCGCTCGGTGGCCGTCCTGGACGTGCCGGTCGACTCCCCGCTGGACCGCCTCCCGCTGCCGTACCGCCCGGTCGACGGTGCGCCGGTGGTACGGGCCGCGGCGCTGGCGGCCGGGGCCGGGCTGGTCGCGGCGGGCGGTCTGCTGGTGGTGTTCTCGGCGGTGCTGGACGCGGTGGCGGGCGGTGGGCGCGGGATGGCGCTGCTCGGCGGCGGGCCCGTCGCACTGGTGGGGCTGGTGCTGCTCGCGCTGGCGCTGCTGCCGAACGCGGTGCTGTGGGGTGCGGCGTACGCGCTGGGGCCGGGCTTCGCGCTCGGCACCGGGACGGTGGTGTCGCCGACCGGTGCGGTGCTGGGCCCGGTGCCCGAGTTCCCGCTGTTCGCCCTGCTGCCGGCGGACGGGCCGGGCGGCTGGCGGCTCGCGGCGTCGGTCCTGCCGCTGCTGGCCGGGGTGGTGCCGGCGGTGCTGCTGGGCCGTGCGGCGGCGGGCCGGCGGCTGCCGGTCTCCGGGGCGGGGGCCGGGGAGCGGCCCGAGCCCTGGACGCCGGCCGCGACGGCGGTGGCCGCGCTGGCGGCGGCGCTGTGGGTCGGGGCCGGGGCGGCGGTGCTGGGCCGGCTCTCCGGCGGGGCGCTGGCGGGGGAGCGGCTGGCGTGGGTGGGGCCGCTGCCGTGGACGGGTCCGGCGGCGGCGGGCTGGATCGCGCTGGTCGCCGTCCCGGGCGCGTTGCTGGTCCGGTACCGGATGCTGGGCCCGGCGGACGGCGTGGGCGTGTACGCCCGGCTTGCGCGCCAGGCCCGCCGGGGTGCGCTGGGGCTGCGCGCCCGTACGTACGCCCTCGTGCTGCGGCTTTCGGAGCCGGGTGCCGGGCCCGCCGCCGGCGGACCGGGCCCCGACGGGCGGGACCCGGACGACCGCGCGGGCCTCGACGACCGACCGGGCCTCGACGACTGACCGGGGCCGGGGGACCGGGCGGACCCGGAGGTCCGGCTACTCGGTGTTCCCGGTGAAGTCCACGTACCACTGCGGCGCGTACCGGTCGCAGTTCTGGGCGCCGACGCTGGTCAGCGAGTCCTGGACGCAGGTGACGTAGTCGCGGTAGTGGTACCCGAGGCCGATCACCGAGGTCGCGACCACGATGGTCATCGCACCGGTCAGGATGCCGGCGAGCGCCGCCGGGGTGAGCGGGTTCGGGGCGGGGGCCGCGGGGAGCGGCCCGGCCGGCCCGGCGACGGTGGCGGACGGGGCGGGCCGCCGGGTCCGCAGCGCGCCGACGCCCCAGACGATGCCGAGCGCCCCGATCAGCAGGGCGATCCAGTGGAACCCCGCGAACAGGCAGACCAGGGCGAACGGCCCGGCCAGTGCCGCGTTGCGGGCCTTGCGGTGGGCCGGATCGGCGAGGTCGAGCCGGGGCGGCTGCGGGGACGGCGGTCGCTGGCCGGTGCGGCCGTCGCCGGGGCCCCACTGCGGCGGCAGCTGCGGACGCTCGCCGCCCCTGCCGTCGGAGCCGCCCTGCCCGGTGGGGCCGCCCTGCCCGGTGGGGCCCGCTTGGCCGTCGGAGCCGTGACCTCCGCCGGCCCAGGGGCTGCGCGGCTGCCACGGCTGGTCCGGGGCATCCGCCGGCGGCGGCGCGAAGGGGTTGCGCTCGCCGGTGTCGTCGCCGCTGCTCATGGGTTCAGCCATTCCTTCTCGGTCGGGGCTCGTTCGGAGGTTCTCGCGTCGGAGCGGTCTCCCGCGCCCCCAATGATCCCGCAGTCGTCCGTCGGGCCACCGGCGGCCCGGTGCCGCGGGGCGGGCGGGGACGCCGGGGCCGGTGCGGCCCGGGGCAACTCCGGTGCGGTGGGCCGGAGGAGATCCCCGTCTCAACTACGCGCGTAGCGCCGCCGGGAGGGTGCGGAGGCCCTCCGACCAGCCGTTATCGTGGTGACGGTCAGCAGCCCACAGAGGTTCCCCGGGGCCCGCGTCGCGGCGGATTTCCCTGGAGTTCCCCCTCGCTCGACCTGCCGTTCGTAGTGGCCCCACCACCGGTGGACGTACCAGCGGACGGCGCCCGACCTACGGAGAGACGCGCAGTGGCCGCCGCCCCCGCCCAGCACTTCCCGCCCCGTACGCCCGGACCGGCCCGCCTGGTGGTGCTGGTCTCCGGCTCCGGCACCAACCTGCAGGCGCTGATCGACGCCGTCGCCGACCCGGCCTACGGCGCCGAGATCCTCGCCGTCGGCGCGGACCGGGACGGGATCGCGGGCCTGGAGCGCGCCGGGAAGGCGGGCCTGCCGACCTTCGTCCACCGGGTGAAGGACCACCCGGACCGGGCCGCCTGGGACCGCGCGCTGACCGCCTCCGTCGCCGAGTACCAGCCGGACCTGGTGGTCACGGCCGGTTTCATGAAGATCCTCGGCCCCGAGTTCATCGCCGCCTTCGCCGGGCGGACCGTCAACACCCACCCCGCGCTGCTGCCCTCCTTCCCCGGCGCCCACGGCGTCACCGACGCGCTCGCGTACGGCGTGAAGGTCACCGGCTGCACCGTCCACCTGGTCGACTCCGGCGTGGACACCGGGCCGATCATCGCGCAGGGCGTCGTCGAGGTCGTCGACGCCGACCACGCCGATGGCGGCGAAGCGCTGCACGAGCGCATCAAGACTGTCGAGCGCCAGTTGCTCGTCGACGTCGTGGGCCGGCTGGCCCGCGAAGGTCACCGCATCGAGGACCGAAAGGTATGGATTCCGGCATGAGTGCCAGCTCCACCACGCCCGTTTCGGAGAACGTCCGTCCGATCCGTCGCGCGCTGATCAGCGTGTACGACAAGACCGGTCTGGAGGAGCTGGCCCAGGGCCTGCACGCCGCCGGGGTCGCCATCGTCTCCACCGGCTCCACCGCCGGCCGGATCGCCGCCGCCGGTGTCCCGGTGACCGAGGTCTCCGAGCTGACCGGCTTCCCGGAGTGCCTGGACGGGCGCGTGAAGACGCTGCACCCCCGGGTGCACGCCGGCGTGCTGGCCGACCTGCGGCTGGAGTCGCACCGCGCCCAGCTGGCCGAGCTCGGCGTCGAGCCCTTCGACCTGGTCGTCGTGAACCTCTACCCGTTCAAGGCCACCGTCGCCTCCGGCGCCACCCCGGACGAGTGCGTCGAGCAGATCGACATCGGCGGCCCGAGCATGGTCCGCGCCGCCGCCAAGAACCACCCCTCGGTGGCCGTGGTGGTCGACCCGGCCCGCTACGGCGACGTGCTGAAGGCGGCGCAGGAGGGCGGCTTCGACCTGGCCACCCGCAAGCGCCTGGCCGGTGCCGCGTTCGCCCACACCGCCGCCTACGACGTGGCCGTCGCCTCCTGGTTCGAGGACGGCTACGCCCCCAGCGACGAGCACTTCCCCGAGTTCCTCGGCTCGACCTGGGAGCGGCAGAACGTGCTGCGCTACGGCGAGAACCCGCACCAGGGCGCCGCGCTCTACAGCGACGGCACGGGAGGCCTGGCCGGCGCGCAGCAGCTGCACGGCAAGGAGATGTCGTACAACAACTACGTCGACACCGACGCCGCCCGCCGCGCCGCCTACGACCACGCCGAGCCGGCCGTCGCGATCATCAAGCACGCCAACCCGTGCGGCATCGGGACCGGCGCCGACGTCGCCGAGGCGCACCGCAAGGCGCACGAGTGCGACCCGGTCTCCGCGTACGGCGGCGTGATCGCCGTCAACCGCCCGGTCACCGTCGCGCTGGCCGAGCAGATCGCCCCGATCTTCACCGAGGTCGTGGTGGCCCCCGGCTACGAGGAGGGCGCCCTGGAGGTGCTCACCCGCAAGAAGAACCTGCGGGTGCTGCTCGCCCCCGAGGCCCCGGCCAACCGCCAGGAGGTGCGCCCGATCTCCGGCGGCGTGCTGCTCCAGGACGCCGACCGGGTGCACGCCGAGGGCGACGACCCGGCGAACTGGACCCTCGCCAGCGGTGAGGCGCTGACCGCCGACGAGCTGGCCGAGCTGGCCTTCGCCTGGCGGGCCTGCCGGGCCGTCAAGTCCAACGCGATCCTGCTGGCCAAGGACGGCGCCTCGGTCGGCGTCGGCATGGGCCAGGTCAACCGGGTGGACTCCTGCAAGCTCGCGGTCGAGCGGGCCGGCGAGCGCGCCAAGGGCGCCTACGCGGCCTCGGACGCCTTCTTCCCGTTCGCGGACGGCCCGGCGATCCTGATCGCGGCCGGTGTCAGGGCGATCGTCCAGCCCGGCGGCTCGATCCGGGACGAGGAGGTCGTCGCGGCGGCCGCCGAGGCCGGCGTGACCATGTACTTCACCGGCGCGCGGCACTTCTTCCACTGATCCCGCCGATTCCACCGGTCCCGCCGACGGCGTGACGGTGTGACGGCACGACAGAGCGGCCCGGCCCCCTCCGAGGAGGGAGCCGGGCCGCTCTGCGTCGTTCGTGCGGGCCGGTCAGTAACGCGGCCGGTTGAACCAGTTGACGCCGTCCTGGACGCACATGGCGGTGATCCAGATGATGCTGATCGCCAGCCAGAGCAGGGCCATCACCAGGCCGACCGCGGTGCCGCCGGAGATGGCGCCGAGCAGGATCAGCAGGCCGACCAGGGCGCCCAGCGAGCCGTACACGATGGTGGTGACTCGGACGGCGTTGCCGCCCTTGCCGAACTTCACACCGAGCGTGATGGAGAGCGCGGCGAACAGCCCGAACAGCACACCGACGACGAGCAGGACACCGGCGGCGGCGTCGCCCAGCGCGGTGAACGGGTTGTCGTCGCTGGTGGTCCGGCTGGCGGCGTTGGTGACGTCCTTGGCCGCCGCCCCGATGATCACGTAGGAGATCGCGGCGAGCGTCTGGACGCCGCCGACGATGAACAGCAGCACCCGGGCGGTGGTCATCAGGCCCGGCATGGACGGCGGGACCATCGGCGCATATCCGTAGGCCGGGGCCTGCTGCGGGTAGCCGTAGCCCGGGGCGGCCTGCGGCGGGGCCTGCTGCGGGTAGCCGTAGCCCGGGGCGGCCGGCGGCTGGCCGTACGGGTTGTTCGGGTCGGGCGGGTACGTCATGGATGCCTCCGGGCAGTTACGGGGACGCGGGGACGGGACGCCGACGGTCCCGGTCGGTGAGTCGGGTCACCGGCCGAGGGGGACGTCGGCGGAGCGGGGAACGGCCCGGCGGCGGTGACGGGCGCCGCGGCTCGCAGCGTGGTGAGCGTCAGGGGTGCGAGGCGGCCGACGGGTACGGCGCGGGCGGAACGGTGCCCCCGCGGTCGGACTGCTCGTTCTGCTGTGGTCGGCTCACTGGCTCTTTCCCCCGGGTACGCCCCGCCGCGGGGTCCGTCGGCCCGTCACCGGGCCGGTATCGCGGCGGGAATGCGCGCTTATCGTCATCCGGACGGCGGCGCCCTGTCCAGCCGGTTCCGTGTGCCGCGTCAAGACTGTGGCGCAACCGCAACGTGCGTCGGACCTTCGTACCCGTCCGTTCACCCGTTCGTCCACCCCGGAGGCGTGCCCGGGACCGGGCCGGAGCCGCGCCCCGGACAGCGCCCGGGACCGGGCCCGCAAGCGCGCCCGCGAGCGCGGCGGCAGCGGTCGGACGCCCTCGGTACGGAGACCCCCGGCGATCCGGGAGAATGGGGTCATGACTGCCCAGATTCTCGATGGCAAGGCCACCGCCGCCGCGATCAAGTCCGAACTCGCCGCCCGCGTGGCGGTCCTCAAGGCGAAGGGCGTCACGCCCGGCCTCGGCACCGTCCTGGTCGGCGACGACCCGGGCAGCCGCTGGTACGTGAACGGCAAGCACAAGGACTGCGCCGAGGTCGGCATCGCCTCGATCCAGCGCGAGCTGCCCGCCACCGCCACCCAGGAGGACGTCGAGAACGTCGTCCGCGAGCTCAACGCCGACCCGTCCTGCACCGGCTACATCGTTCAGCTGCCGCTGCCCAAGGGCCTGGACCAGAACCCGGTCCTGGAGCTGATGGACCCGGACAAGGACGCCGACGGCCTGCACCCGACCTCGCTCGGCCGGCTCGCCCTGGGCATCGAGGGCCCGCTGCCGTGCACCCCGCTCGGCATCGTCGAGCTGCTGCGCCGCCACGACGTCGAGATCAACGGCGCCGAGGTGGTCGTGGTCGGCCGCGGCATCACCGTCGGCCGCTCGATCGGCCTGCTGCTGACCCGCCGCAGCGAGAACGCCACCGTCACCCTGTGCCACACCGGCACCCGGGACCTCGGCGCCCACCTGCGCAAGGCCGACATCATCGTGGCCGCCGCCGGCGTGCCGCACCTGGTCAAGCCGGAGGACGTCAAGCCGGGCGCGGCGGTGCTGGACGTGGGCGTCAGCCGCAGCGAGGGCAAGATCGTCGGCGACGTGCACCCGGGGGTGGCCGAGGTGGCCGGCTGGATCTCCCCGAACCCCGGCGGCGTGGGCCCGATGACCCGCGCGATGCTGCTCAACAACATCGTCGAGGCGGCCGAGCGCCGCGCCGGCATCTGACACCCCAGGGACGGCGAGCATGACTGAACCGCGACCGGCACGGTCCCGCCGCAGGCCGGTCAGGACGACCGGCACCCTGCCGCCCGAGGGCGCCTCCGCGGCCCTCGGACGCGAGCACGCGCTGCCGGTGCGGCAGTGGCCGATCACGCTGGTCCTGCTGGTCGTCGGCGCCGGCCTCGCGGTCACCTGGTTCGCCGACTTCAAGGACGGGTTCAAGTACGGGCTGCTGATCCTCGGCTGCGGCGTGCTGCTCGGCGCGGTGCTGCGGCTGGTGCTGCCCGAGGTCGGGATGCTGGCGGTGCGCAGCCGCTTCACCGACGTGATCGTGCTGAGCTTCCTGGGCATCTCGATCGTGCTGCTGACCCTGGTGGCGCAGCCGAACCCGTGGCTGCAGATCCCGCTGCTCGACAACATCGGCCAGCTGATGGGCCGGCCCAGGCACTGATCCGCGGGGCCTGCGACGGCCCCCGCCCGGTCCCGTGGAAATCCAGGGCCCGGGCGGGGGCCGCCTTGCTTCTGTGACGCATCAGCCACGCCGGGACACCGGGCATACGCTTCCCTTTGCGATAACCTGACGCCGGTCTCTCGACGTCGAGAGAGATCATCCTGGCTCCAGTGCCGGTGTGCCTGGGGCGCCTGGCGATTTGCTGGAGAAGGTAGAAATGACCCGCACCCCCGTCAACGTCACCATCACCGGAGCAGCCGGCCAGATCGGCTACGCGCTGCTCTTCCGCATCGCCTCGGGCCACCTGCTCGGTGCCGACGTGCCGGTGAACCTGCGCCTCCTGGAGATCCCGCAGGGCCTCAAGGCCGCCGAGGGCACCGCCATGGAGCTCGTCGACTGCGCCTTCCCGCTGCTGCGCGACATCACGATCACGGACCAGCCGAACGTGGCCTTCGACGGCGCCAACGTCGCGCTGCTGGTCGGCGCCCGTCCGCGCACCGCGGGCATGGAGCGCGGCGACCTGCTGTCGGCCAACGGCGGCATCTTCGGCCCGCAGGGCAAGGCCATCAACGACAACGCCGCGGACGACATCAAGGTCCTGGTCGTCGGCAACCCGGCCAACACCAACGCCCTGATCGCCCAGCGCAACGCCCCGGACGTCCCGGCCGAGCGCTTCACCGCGATGACCCGTCTGGACCACAACCGCGCCGTCGGCCAGCTGTCCTCCAAGACCGGCGCCCTGGTCTCCGACATCAAGCGCGTCACCATCTGGGGCAACCACTCCGCGACCCAGTACCCGGACATCTTCCAGGCCGAGATCGCCGGCAAGCCGGCCTTCGAGGCCGTCGGCAGCGACCTGGCCTGGCTGGAGGGCGACTTCATCCCGACCGTCGCCAAGCGCGGTGCCGCCATCATCGACGCCCGCGGCGCCTCCTCGGCCGCCTCGGCCGCCAACGCCGCCATCGACCACGTCCACACCTGGGTCAACGGCACCGCCGAGGGCGACTGGACCTCCATGGGTGTCGTCTCCGACGGCTCCTACGGCGTTCCGGAGGGCCTGATCTCCTCCTTCCCCGTCACCACCAAGGACGGCAAGTTCGAGATCGTCCAGGGCCTGGAGATCTCCGACTTCTCGCGCGCCCGCATCGACGCCTCGGTCAAGGAGCTGACCGAGGAGCGCGACGCGGTCCAGGAGCTGGGCCTCATCTGAGCCCGCCCCGCACGGTTCCGCCGGCGGG
>NZ_JBHXTL010000102.1:0-37543 GCF_042677365.1 Kitasatospora sp. NPDC127116 | reverse complement strand
CCCCGGAGCGACTCGCTCCGGGGCCCGGCGGCTTTTCGCCTAGGCTCGCTGCCATGCATGACGTAGCGCCCCTGGACGTGGATCCCCTGGTCGAAGCCGCCGAATCCCTGGCGGATCGTTTCCGCTCGCTGCCGCAGAGCAAGCTGCTGGGCGCCGTGCCCGGGTACGGGTCGCGGGCGGCGGCCGCGCTGGAGCTGGCCCGGCGGCTGGTCGCGCTGACGGCGGCGGTGGAGGGCGGCCCGCGGCGGGAGTTCCCGGACGCCGGGGCCTTCGCGGCGGGGGACCAGCTGGCCGTCGCCGCCCACGACCTGGCGG
The DNA here is from genome assembly GCF_042677365.1 of Kitasatospora sp. NPDC127116. Classification (NCBI taxonomy): domain Bacteria; kingdom Bacillati; phylum Actinomycetota; class Actinomycetes; order Kitasatosporales; family Streptomycetaceae; genus Kitasatospora; species Kitasatospora sp. NPDC127116. The sequence continues at coordinate 37,228 of NZ_JBHXTL010000102.1, read as the reverse complement.
CCGCGCTCGCGGCGCTGCCGGAGGGCGCGGAGGTGGCGCTGCCGGACGGGCCGGTGGCGGCGGCCGAGGTGCTGGCCGGGGCGGTGGCCGCGGTGCGGGAGACGGCGGTGCTCTGCGGCTGAGGCCCCGGGACGCGCACACGCCGAAGGCCGGCCGGGTCGGTAACCCCGTGACCCGGCCGGCCTTCGGTGCGCCGCGCGCTGGTGATCCCGCGATCCGGTGAGCCGGTGTCAGATGCTGGCGACCACCCGGTCGGCGAGCACGTAGACGGCCTCCTCGTCGGTGGAGAAGGTCAGCGAGTACGAGCCGGAGAAGCGCGAGCCGCCGAGCAGTCGGACGTGCTCACCGGCACGGACCGCGTCGATCAGCCGGTAGGCGGCCTCCCGGTCGCCCGGGGCCACGCAGAGGGTGGTGCCGTCGGCGAAGGCGTACACGTCCAGGGTGCCCAGCGGGCCGGGGCGGACGTCGATCAGGGCGACGGCCTCCTCGGCGAGGGTGGCCAGCCGGGTGTCGGTCCACTCCCGGGACGGCGCCTGGCTGGGTACGAAGTCGGGGTGCGAGGGGTGGCGGCGCGGGTCGGGCGCGGCGACCGGGGCCTCCTCGACGGCCTGATCGGCGTCCAGCAGCCCGGCCTCCAGGCCGGTGGCCAGCAGGTCGGCCTCGCGGCGGGCCCGGGCGTCCTTGGTCTCGCCGGCCGGGTGGCCGGGGCGCAGCGGGACGCCGCCCTCGGTGCCGGGCTCGGCCGGGGCGGTGCCGCCCTCGTTGATCAGGTCCTCCAGCGCGGAGCGCAGCGCCTCGCCGAACTCCGGGTCCATCGTCCCGGCGTTGTCGACGGCGTCCTGCGGGCCGGTGGGGCGGGGGAAGAACAGCGGCCACTCGTCGGTGCCGGAGAACGCGCCGGAGAACGGGGAGTCGAACAGCGGGGCGTCCTCGGCCGCGCGGGCCTCCTGCTCGGCCCAGAACGCCCGGGCCTCGGTGATCTCCCGCTCGCGGTCGGCGGCGAGCGCCTCGGCGACGGCCCGGCGTATCGCGGCCTCGTCCACCGGGGCGGGCTCGGCCGGGGCCGCGGCCTGCGCGTCCAGTCGGCGGGAGAGTCCGCGGAGGTGGAGCAGCGCGGCGGTCGACACGGCGATCAGGATCAGCAGCAGGATGGTGTAGACGGCGCTCACGGAACGTACTCCTAGCGAGGAGCGGAACGGGGTTACGTGTCCACATTGCCGCATGCGGGGCTGTTACCGCAGTGGCGAATGTCCAATTCGTCCAGGACTTTCGCTCTTGTCCCCAAATTGTTAGGTAACACCGTTCTACGCAGTGGAGTTGATCCGCTCCGCAGTGTCGATTTCCGGGTCGAAAACGAACGAAAAGAGGGCCGGATCGACCTCGCGGTGTGATTCGGCCCTCAATTACGCTGCGTCACTCCAAATGGGTGGTCCAGACCCTTCGGAGGGTGTCCCGAGGGTCAGCTCAGGCGCTCGACGACCATCGCCATGCCCTGGCCGCCGCCGACGCACATGGTCTCCAGGCCGAACTGCTTGTCGTGCCACTGCAGGGAGTTGATCAGGGTGGTGGTGATCCGGGCGCCGGTCATGCCGAAGGGGTGGCCGATCGCGATCGCGCCGCCGTTGACGTTCAGCTTGTCCAGGTCGACGCCGAGGTCACGGTAGGAGGGGATCACCTGGGCCGCGAAGGCCTCGTTGATCTCGACCAGGTCGATGTCGTCGATGGTCAGGCCGGCCCGCTTGAGCGCCTGCCGGGAGGCCTCGACCGGGCCGTAGCCCATGATCTCGGGGGAGAGCGCGCTGACGCCGGTGGAGACCACCCGGGCGAGCGGGGTGATGCCGAGCTCGCGGGCCTTGGTGTCGGACATGATGACCAGCGCGGCCGCGCCGTCGTTCAGCGGGCAGCAGTTACCGGCCGTCACGGTGCCGTCCGGGCGGAACACCGGCTTCAGGCCGGACACGCCCTCCAGGGTGACGCCGGCGCGCGGGCCGTCGTCCTTGCTGACCACGGTGCCGTCCGGGAGCGTCACCGGGGTGATCTCGCGCTCCCAGAAGCCGGACGCGATGGCGGCCTCGGCGAGGTTCTGCGAGCGGACGCCGAACTCGTCCTGCTCGGCGCGGGTGATGCCCTTGAGCGCGGCCAGGTTCTCGGCGGTCTGGCCCATCGCGATGTAGGCGTCCGGCAGCAGGCCGTCCTCGCGAGGGTCGTGCCACGCGCCGCCGCCCTCCTCCGCGCGCTTCTTGGTGCGGGCCTGGGCCTCGTCGAAGACCGGGTTCATGGTGCCCGGCATGCCGTCCGAGGTGCCGTTCACGCTGCGGGAGACGGTCTCCACGCCGGCCGAGACGAACACGTCGCCCTCGCCCGCCCTGATCGCGTGCAGCGCCATCCGCGTGGTCTGCAGCGAGGAGGAGCAGTAGCGGGTGATGGTCGCGCCGGGCAGGTAGTCCATGCCCATCTGGACGGCCACGATGCGGGCCAGGTTGTGGCCCTGCTCGCCGCCGGGCAGGCCGCAGCCCAGCATCAGGTCGTCGATCTGGCGGGGGTCGAGCTGGGGCACCTTGGCCAGGGCGGCCTGGATGACGTGGGCGGTCAGGTCGTCCGGGCGGACGTCCTTGAGCGAGCCCTTGAAGGCCCGGCCGATCGGCGAACGGGCAGCGCTGACGATGACGGCTTCGGGCATGGCGGGCTCCTCGCTGGGTGACGGCGGACCTGGCGTCCGGGAGGAAAGTTACCGCCTGGTAGGTCAGTCGTCACCCGCACCAGCGTGTGAGCTGGCCGACGTATTCCCAGGGGCTCCGCCGGCGTGCGGACCGGCGTCCTTCCCGCTCTCCGGGCCGGTCGGGCCGATCCGCAGCCGGTGCCTCAGCTGGGCCCAGCGGCGGCCCGCGCCCTCCGCCGCCACGGCCGCCACCTCGGTGCCCTCCCGCCCGGCCGCCGCGGCGGCCGCGACCGCGACCGGCAGCACCGCGGCGCCCCGGACGGCCGTGGCCGGGCGGTCCTCCTGGGGCCAGAGCCCCAGCACGGCGCAGACCGAGGGCAGCACGGCCATCGCGGCGGTCGCGTAGCCCTGGGCGGACGGGTGGTAGCGGTCGGCGGCGAACATCTCGGGGCGCGCGGCGAACTCCGGGCCCAGCAGCGAACCCAGCGAGACCGTCCGGCCGCCCGCCTCCACCACCGCGATGGTCTGCGCGGCGGCCAGCTGCCGGCTCAGCCGGCGGGCCACCCAGCGCAGCGGCGGCCGCACCGGCTTGATCGTGCCGAGGTCCGGGCAGGTGCCCACGACCACCTCGCAGCCGTTGGCGCGCAGGGCGGCGACGGCCTCGCCGAGCTGGCGGACGGCCAGCTGGGCCGGGCTGTGCCGGGTCACGTCGTTGGCGCCGATCATGATCACGGCGACGTCCGGGCGGTGCGGCAGCGCCTGCTCCAGCTGGCCGGAGAGGTCGGCGGAGCGGCCGCCGGAGCGGGCCACGTTGACCAGCCGGACCGGGCGCTCGGCCACCGAGGCGAGGCCCGCGGCCAGCAGCGCGCCCGGAGTCTCGCCGGAGCGGGCCACGCCGAGGCCGGCGCCGGTGGAGTCGCCGAGGACGGCCAGCACCAGCGGGGCCTGCGGGGCGGCGGAGCGGTCGGCGAAGGCCTCGCCGTAGACGCCGTCGGCCCTGGGCGGGTGGGTCTCCAGGACGCCGATGGCCTGGATCGCGAGTTTGCTCTCGGTCAGCAGCAGGCCGACCAGGCCCACCCCGAGCAGGCCGAGCCCGCCGCCGCCGTACGCCGCCGCGGTGGCGATCCGGCGGGCCACCCGGGCCCGCGAGTGCTGCGCCCCTGGCATCCCGGTGCCCCCTTCCCGTGCTCCTGCCGGCCCCTCCGGGCCACGGCAATGCCTGCACAGCGCTCTTACCCGCGCGGGGGCCGGGAGTACCGGGGGCGTCGGTGGGGGTGGGCCATTGGGGGCGGTGGGATGGAGGGGAACCGCGGGGCGGGTGCCACGCCCTACGCTTTGCAGTACCGATAAGCAGTCGCACGCCCACACTCCGGGAGGATCCCCGTGCGGTACCACAACTCGATCATCGACCTGGTCGGCAACACGCCGCTGGTCAAGCTGAACAAGGTCACCGAGGGCATCAGCGCGACAGTGCTGGCGAAGGTCGAGTACTTCAACCCCGGCGGCTCGGTCAAGGACCGCATCGCGATGCGCATGATCGAGGCCGCCGAGGCCTCGGGCGCCCTCAAGCCGGGTGGCACCATCGTCGAGCCGACCTCCGGCAACACCGGTGTCGGCCTGGCGATCGTGGCCCAGCAGAAGGGCTACAAGTGCATCTTCGTCTGTCCGGACAAGGTGTCCACCGACAAGATCAACACCCTGCGCGCGTACGGCGCCGAGGTGGTCGTCTGTCCGACCGCCGTCGCCCCGGAGCACCCGGACTCGTACTACAACGTCTCCGACCGCCTGGTCCGGGAGACCCCGAACGCCTGGAAGCCGGACCAGTACTCCAACCCGGACAACCCGGCCTCGCACTACCACTCCACCGGCCCGGAGCTGTGGGAGCAGACCGAGGGGAAGATCACCCACTTCGTGGCGGGCGTCGGCACCGGCGGCACCATCTCCGGCACCGGCAACTACCTGAAGGAGGTCTCCGGCGGCAAGGTCCAGGTGATCGGCGCCGACCCGGAGGGCTCGGTCTACTCGGGCGGCACCGGCCGGCCGTACCTGGTCGAGGGCGTCGGTGAGGACTTCTGGCCGACCGCCTACGACCGCGGCGTCGCGGACGGGATCGTCGCCGTCTCCGACAAGGACTCGTTCCAGATGACCCGCCGCCTGGCCAAGGAGGAGGGCCTGCTGGTCGGCGGCTCCTGCGGCATGGCCGTGGTGGCCGCGCTGGAGGTGGCCCGCGGGCTCGGGCCGGACGACGTCGTGGTGGTGCTGCTGCCGGACGGCGGCCGCGGCTACCTGTCGAAGATCTTCAACGACGACTGGATGGCCGACTACGGCTTCCTGCCCTCGTCCACCGACGAGGCGCACATCGGCGAGGTGCTGGCCCGCAAGGAGTCCATCGCGCAGGGCGGCGTCCCGCAGTTCGTCCACATGCACCCCAACGAGACGGTCGCCGAGGCGGTCCGGGTGCTGCGCGAGTACGGCGTCTCGCAGATGCCGGTGGTCTCCCCGGGGGCCGGCCACCCGGACATCATGGCCGGCGAGGTGATCGGCTCGGTGGTGGAGAAGCTGCTGCTGGAGGGCATCTTCGCCAAGGACATCGAGCTCACCGACACGCTGGACAAGGTGATGTCCAAGCCGCTGCCGGTGGTCGGCTCGGGCGAGACCGTCACCAACCTGATGACCGTGCTGGAGAAGGCCGACGCGGCCGTCGTGCTGGTCGAGGGCAAGCCGCAGGGCATCGTCACCCGCCAGGACCTGCTGGGCTTCCTGACCGGTCGCAGCCAGCACTGACCCGGCGTCACCGGCGTCCCGTCACCGGCGCTCCGTCACCGCCCTGTCGTCGCGCTCCCGTTGCCGCGGACGGGCGCGGAGGATTCGTCCACGGCGGAAGTGGTACACCGGCGTCACCTGTCCGCAGCACGTGGTTAACACGACTCGGGCATCGTGGTGGTCAACGGCAGGACGCCGAGTGAGGCGACGGCAACCGTCCGGGAGCGGCTCCCCGGCGACCGCGGTCGGCTCCGGACACATCGGGTGGCCCTGACCCGGCCGCTGTGTCCTCCGCCGCGGGAGGCGCCGTCGTCCCGCCCCTGCCCGGCTCCGGCCGGCTGACAGGGTGCGGCGGCTCCCGCGGCAGCACCGCGCCGCACGGCGCGTGTCCCCGTGGCTCCCGGGTGGGGGAGCCCAGGCGGGGCAACGGTGGGGCCGGTCCTTCTCCGAGGGGCCGGCCCCTTCCGTTCGCGCTGTTCGCGCCGGGCGCGCGGGGTGTGCTCCGGGCGGCCGCCCGTGCTCCGCGCCGGGCGCGGCCGTCCCGTACGCTCGCACGCATGACCAGCACTGAAACGACCGACCAGGATGCCCCGCGCTACGTCCGGGTGAAGATCGAGCTCATCGCGGAGATCACCGACGAGGGCGCGCTGAAGGCCGCCGCCCTGGAGGCGGTCACCGCGGACGAGTACCTCGACGACGAGGAGCGCGCCCAGTCCGTCGAGGCCATCGAGGTGGACCCGTCGGGTTCGCTCGCCCACTTCATCGACCCCGTCGCGCTGCTCGGCGACGTGCCCGGCGTGGAGCTCGCCTCGGCGACCTGGGAGTCGGCGCAGACCGAGTTCGACCCGGACGACGAGGAGTGGGACGAGTACCAGGTGGAGGGGTCCGCCGAGTAGGACGGAACCACCGGGTGACGGTGCTCGCCGTCACCGCAAGTGAACGCCCGGTCCGCTCCGCGGGCCGGGCGTTTCGTCCCTGTTCGTCGGGAAGTTGGGTCATCTCATACGATCGCTTACCCTTCGGTGATGGAACCGTGAACGGGCGTATTGCGTTTCTGTATCCGTAATGCCCGGGATGATCAGCAGGGAGACGCGACGTGACGGCACGGGACGGTCAGGGGCGGGTGGCCGGAAGCAACTGGAGCCGACGCGGGGTCCTCGCGGGACTGATCGGCGCGCCCGTCCTGCTGCTGGCGGCCTGCAACGACAACAGCGGCGGCAGCGGTAACGGCGGTGGCGCCAACGGCAACGGCGGCGGCAGCGGCTCCGGCGGAGCGAACGGCACCCCGGCCGGTGGCGGTGCGAGCAGCGCCCCGAAGACCTCGGCCGCGGTCATCACCGTCGCCCCGGCCGACGGCGCCGCCTCCGCGAGCTTCAGCGAGCCGGTCAAGGTCACCGTCGCCAACGGCACCCTGAGCAGCGTCAAGGTGACCGACAGCACCGGCAAGGAGCTGGCCGGCCAGCTCTCCGCCGACGGCACCGGCTGGACCTCGGCCGCCGCCCCCGCCAGCGGCACCAAGTACACCGTCGCCGCCACCGCCCTCGACAAGGACAAGCTGGAGGCGGACTCCAACGCCGTCTTCACCACGGCGACCCCGGCCAACACCTTCGTGGGCTACTTCACCCCCGAGGACGGCTCCACCGTCGGCGTCGGCATGCCGGTCTCGATCAACTTCAGCAAGCCGGTCACCGACCGCAAGGCCGTCCAGCAGGCGATCACGGTGATAGCCGAGCCGGGCGTCGAGATCGTCGGCCACTGGTTCTCCAGCACCCGCCTCGACTTCCGGCCGCAGGAGTACTGGGCCAAGGGCACCAAGGTCACCCTCAAGCTCCGGCTCAAGGACGTCGAGGGCGCCAAGGGCGTCTACGGCACCCAGTCCAAGGACGTGAGCTTCACCATCGGCCGCGCCCAGACCAGCGTCGCCGACCTCGCCACCAAGAAGCTCACCGTCACCACCGACGGCCAGGTCAGCGCGGTCTACAAGATCTCCGGCGGCTCGCCCGAGCACACCACCTGGGGCGGCAAGATGGTGATCTCCGAGCAGTACACCCAGACCCGGATGAACTCGCAGACGGTCAACCTGGGCAGCGAGTACGACATCGCGGACGTGCCGCACGCCCAGCGCCTCAGCACCTCGGGCACCTTCATCCACGGCAACTACTGGTCCTCGCCGTCGATCTTCGGCGGCCAGAACACCAGCCACGGCTGCATCGGCCTGCGGGACGCCCAGGGCGCCCAGGACACCGGTACGGACGGCTTCAAGTTCTACAAGTCCTCGATGGTCGGCGACGTGGTCGAGGTCGTGAACTCCGGCGACAAGACGGTCGCCCCGGACAACGGCCTGAACGGCTGGAACATGGGCTGGGCCGCCTGGAAGGCCGGCAGCGCCGTCTGACCCGGCACCGCCGTCTGACCCGGCACCGCCGTCTGACCCGGCAGCGCCGTCTGACCCGGCACCGCACCCCGGCCGGAAAAACTTCCCGGGCGGACCGAACCTCGCGGTCCGCCCGAGGAGTAGGACGGGTGTGAAACGCGAGCAGAGGCAGCGACAGGACGACGAGTTCAGCGCGTTCGTCGCCGGGAGCGGCCGCCAACTGCTGCGGCTGGCCGAGCTGCTGACCGGAGACCCGGACCGGGCCAAGGACATCGTGCAGTCGGCGCTGGAACGCGCCTACCTGCACTGGCACCGGATCACCGGCGACGACCCCACCGCGTACGTCCGCAGGATCGTGGTGAACCAGCACCGCGACTGGTGGCGCCGGCTGCGCAACCACGAGCTGCCCATCGAACGCGTCCCCGACCGGCCGCTCGCCGACGACCTCGCCGAACGGCAGGCCGAACGGGCCGTGCTGCGCCAGGCGCTGGGCACGCTCACCCGCCGGGAGCGGACGGTCGTCGTGCTGCGGTACTACGGAGACCTCACCGAGGCCGCCATCGCGGCCGAACTGGGCATCGCCCCGGGCACGGTGAAGAGCACGCTGCACCGGGCGATGTCGAAGCTGCGCGCACTGCCCGAACTCGCCGACCGCTCCGGCGTGGCGGTGGGTCCCACGACGCACATCGAGGTGACGGTATGAGCTTCGAGCGCCGGATCGGCGAACTGCTCAAGGACGAGGACCCCTACGCGGTCGGGCCGGACCCGGTGGTGATCATCGCGGGCGCCCGACGCCGCCGGGCCAGGCGCAGGGCCGGGACCGGGGCCGCCGTGGTCGCGGTGGCCGTGGTCTGCGGGGTGACGGCGGTGACGGCCGGGAACGCCCGGCACGCCGGGCGGATCGCGGGCGAGGCCGGGGCGGCGATGGCGCCCTCGGCGGCGACGGTCGCGGGGGCGCCCGCGGTCCCGGTGCCCACCGCACTGACGCCGACCGGGCTGCCGTTGTCGCCGGTGAAGCGGGTCGCGGCGAAGGAGAAGGTCGAGGTGGTCCCCGGGATCCGGCTGTCGGTGACCCCGACCCAGGACTGCCAGGACACCGTCGAACCGGCGACCGGCACCTACGGGCGCACGGCGTGCACCGACGTCCTCTCCGCCCCCGGCATGCCGTTCGACCGGCCCGGCATCACCCTGGCCTACAACGAGACGGCCGACCGCCTCGTCGTGCACAGCTACTACCGGGGGCCGACCCCGGCCCGGATCGTCCTCTTCGTGGGCGGCAGGCCCACCGTCGCCACCCTGCTCACCACCCCGGGCATGCAGGGCTGGATCTCCTACTACGGCGACCTGCCGCGGGCAGACCTCCGGACGGGGAGGATGCAGGCCGTCCCGGCCGTCGGGGCCTACGACGCCGCCGGGAAGCTCCTGGCGGGAAGCCCCGGCCAGGCGGCGGACGGGGCCTCGGAGAAGCCGCCCGCCATGCTCTGAGGCGTTCCGTTCACCGCTTCGCGTAGTCCGCGAAGCCCTGCCAGTCGACGATCACGCAGGCCTCCGGGCCCACCGTCCAGGCGTCGTGCCCGGGCGGACAGAGCATGAAGTCGCCGGGGCCGACCTCGAATCCCCGGCCGTCGTCCATGACGATCTTCATCCGGCCGGAGACCACGTACCCGGCGTGGGAGGCCTGGCAGCTGTCGGTCCCGGCGATCGGCTTCACGTGCTTGGACCACTGCCAACCCGGTTCGAACACGGCCCGGCCCCCCGGGCCGCCGTCCAGGTGGACCAGCCGCAGCTCCCCCGTGCCCTCCTCGAAGGGACGGACTTCCTCGGGATCGTCGAAGTTCCGCTGGTAGAGACCGGACATGGCGCACTCCTCTCGCACGAGGACGGCCCGGCCACCAGCGGGTGGCCGGGCCGGCCCTGCTGGCCCTTCCAGTCTGCGCCCCGATCGGGGATCGCTCACGTTGAGTGGCCGCGCCCGGGCCCGCCCCGGGCCGCTCCGAGCCCGCCCCCGGGCCTTCCCGGCGCCCGGGAGGTCAGCCCCGGGTGCGGGCCACGCCGATCGGGCAGGAGGCCCCGGTGCCGCCGAGACCGCAGTAGCCGCTGGGGTTCTTGGCCTCCGACAGGTACTGCTGGTGGTACGGCTCGGCGGGGTGGAACGGGCCCGCCGGGGCGATCTCGGTGGTGATCGGGCCGTAACCGAGCGCGGTCAGCGCGGGCTGGAACGCGTCCCGGGTGGCCGCCGCGGCCTCGGCCTGGGCCGGGGAGTGGGTGTAGACGGCGGAGCGGTACTGGGTGCCCACGTCGTTGCCCTGGCGGTTGCCCTGGGTCGGGTCGTGCGCCTCCCAGAAGGTCTTCAGCAGGCGCTCGTAGGTGATCACCGCGGGGTCGTACACCACCCGGACCGCCTCGGTGTGCCCGGTCAGCCCGCTGCACACCTCCTCGTACGTCGGGTTGGGGGTGTGGCCGCCCTGGTAGCCGACCAGCGTCGTCCAGACGCCGGGGAGCTGCCAGAAGACGCGTTCGGCGCCCCAGAAGCAGCCGAGCCCGAAGTCGGCCACCTCCAGGCCGTCCGGGTACGGGCCGGACAGCGGGTGCCCGAGCACGGTGTGCGGCTCGGTCAGGGTGAAGGCCGGGGTCGGCCGGCCGGGCAGCGCCTGGTCGGCGGGGACGAGCGAGGTCTTGTGGCGGTTGAACAGCACGGCCTGCTCCAGCGGGTCGGGGATCCTGGCACGGTGTGCAACGCGAACGGCCGCCCCCGGATTCCGGGAGGGGTCGTCGCGGCCGTCGGCGGCGGGCGGTCGGGCCCGGCGCTGAACGCGTGTTCGACCGATGGGGTCGCGGTGGCCGAAGGGGCCCGCGCGCCGCGCTTGCGGCCCGCCGTACCCCCGCTCCCACCTGCGGGTTCGTCCCGATCGTCGGTTCGTGCGGGCTCGACGGCATTCGCACACTAGGCTCGGACCCATGACCGAGCACCAGCTTCCTCAGGGCTTCGAGACCCTCGCCATCCACGCGGGTCAGGAGGCAGATCCCCAGACCGGGGCCGTCGTCACGCCGATCTACCAGGTGTCCACCTACAAGCAGGACGGGGTGGGCGGCCTGCGGGGCGGCTACGAGTACAGCCGCAGCGCCAACCCGACCCGTACCGCGCTGGAGGAGTGCCTCGCGGCGCTGGAGGGCGGCGCCCGCGGCCTCGCCTTCGCCTCCGGCCTGGCCGCCGAGGACACCCTGCTGCGCAGCATCCTCAAGCCGGGCGACCACATCGTGATCCCCAACGACGCCTACGGCGGCACCTTCCGGCTGTTCGCCAAGGTGCTGACCCGCTGGGGCGTCGAGTTCTCCGTGGCCAACACCCAGGACCTGGCCACCGTCCGCGAGGCGATCCGCCCCAACACCCGCGCGGTGTGGGTGGAGACCCCGTCCAACCCGCTGCTGGGCATCACCGACCTGGCCGCGCTCGCCGAGGTCGCCCACGGCGCCGGTGCGCTGCTGGTGGTCGACAACACCTTCGCCAGCCCGTACCTCCAGCAGCCGATCGCGCTCGGCGCGGACGCCGTGGTGCACTCCACCACCAAGTACATGGGCGGCCACTCGGACGTGGTCGGCGGTGCGCTGGTGCTGGCCGACGCGGGCCTCGGCGAGGAGGTGGCGTACCACCAGAACGCGATGGGCGCCGTCTCCGGCCCGTTCGACGCCTGGCTGGTGCTGCGCGGCATCAAGACGCTGGGCGTCCGGATGGACCGGCACAGTGCCAACGCGGAGAAGGTCGCCGAGCTGCTGGCGAGCCACCCGAAGGTCAGCCAGGTGCTCTACCCGGGCCTGCCCGAGCACCCCGGCCACGACATCGCGGCCAAGCAGATGAAGGCCTTCGGCGGCATGGTCTCGTTCCGGGTCGCCGGCGGCGAGGAGGCGGCCGTCGAGGTCTGCAACCGCGCGCAGCTGTTCACCCTCGGCGAGTCGCTCGGCGGCGTCGAGTCGCTGATCGAGCACCCCGGCCGGATGACCCACGCCTCGGTGGCGGGCTCGGCACTGGAGGTGCCGTCCGACCTGGTGCGCGTCTCGGTCGGCATCGAGTCGATCGACGACCTGCTGGCCGACCTCAAGCAGGCGCTGGGCTGAGGCGGTAGGAGCCCCGCGGCCCCTCGTCGCCGCTCACTGCCCCTGCTGGTCCGCCGTGTACGTCTCCATCGCGAGGTTGAAGCGGGCCAGCAGGGCGCAGAACGCGTGCTGCTCCTCCGGTGGCCAGTCGGCCACCAGGCGGCGGGTCAACTCGGCCCGGCCGTCCCGGACTTCGGTGAGCCGGCCGACGCCGTGCGAGGTCAGCGCGAGCCGTACGGCACGGCGGTCGGCCGGGTCCTGCACCCGGCCGACCAGCCCGGCCGCGACCAGCGGGGCGACCTGGCGGGTCACCGTGGAGGAGTCCACGCCCAGGGCCTCGGCCAGGGCCTTGACGTTGGCCGGCCCGTGCCGCTCCAGCCGGTCGAGCAGCAGATAGGCGGCCCGGTCCAGCGCCCCGACCCCGCCGCCGGAGGTCCGGACCTGCTCCATCCGGCGCGCGAACACCGCGAGCTGGTACTGGAGTCGGGCGTGCACGGGGTCGATGCGGTCGGTGGCCTGGGGCGAGGTCGTCGTCATCGCGGCTCACGATCGTCGTGCGGTGAGGGAGGCTCAGAAGCAGCAGAGTACGCGGGCCGGGCGGGCCCGGGAACAGGCCCGACATCCCGGATTGCCGCCGCCCCCACCCGTAGTCTGGCGCCATGCACACCTGGCCGATCACCCTCGACGACGTCCGCGGTGCCCAGAAGATGCTCGCCGGGGTCGCGCGGGTGACCCCGATGGAGGGCAGCCGGTACCTCTCCGGGCTGATCGGCGCGCCGGTCCACCTGAAGTGCGAGAACCTCCAGCGCACCGGGTCCTTCAAACTGCGCGGGGCGTACGTGCGGATCGCGGGACTCTCGCCGGTGCAGCGGGCCGGCGGGGTGGTGGCGGCGAGCGCCGGGAACCACGCCCAGGGGGTGGCGCTGGCGGCCGCGCTGCTGGGCGTGCGCTCCACGGTGTTCATGCCGGTGGCCGCGCCGCTGCCGAAGGTCGCGGCGACCCGCGAGTACGGCGCCGAGGTGCGGCTGCACGGCGCCACCGTGGACGAGGCACTGCAGGCCGCGCAGCGGTACGCGGAGGCGACCGGCGCGGTGTTCATCCACCCCTTCGACCACTGGGACGTGGTCACCGGGCAGGCGACCGTCGGCCTGGAGATCCTGGAGCAGTGCCCGGAGGTGCGGACCGTCCTGGTCGGGGTGGGCGGCGGCGGGCTGCTGGCCGGGATCGCGGCGGCGGTCAAGCCGCTGCGGCCGGACGTGCGGGTGGTCGGGGTGCAGGCGGCCGGTGCGGCCGCGTACCCGCCCTCGCTGGCGGCCGGGCGGCCGGTGTCGCTGGAGCACTTCGCCACCATGGCGGACGGGATCATGGTCGGGCGCCCCGGTGACATCCCGTTCGAGGTGGTCAACACGCTGGCGGACGGCATCCGTACGGTCTCCGAGGACGCGCTGTCGCGGGCGCTGCTGCTCGGGCTGGAGCGGCTGAAGCTGGTGGTGGAGCCGGCCGGGGCGGCGCCGATCGCGGCGCTGCTGGAGCAGCCGGACTCCTTCGAGGGCCCGGTGGTGGCGGTGCTGTCCGGTGGCAACATCGACCCCCAGCTGATGCAGCGGGTGCTGCGGCACGGGCTGGCGGCGGCCGGGCGCTACCTGTCGCTGCGGGTGCGACTGGCGGACCGGCCGGGCGCGCTGGCGGACCTGCTGTCGGTGCTGACCAGGGTGGACGCCAACGTGCTGGACGTGGCGCACGTGCGGATCGACCCGCGGCTGGGGCTGACCGAGGTCGAGGTGGACCTGCACCTGGAGACCAAGGGACCGGAGCACTGCGCGCTGGTGGTCGGGGAGTTGCGGGACGCGGGGTACGTGGTCTCCCGCTGAGCCCCCTCCCTTGACGCGATATATCGCGTACTGGGAGACTCGCGATACATCGCGTTCTGGCCCCGCGGGCCGAGAATCGGGTCGCCCGTGCGCTCAATATCAGGGCAAAGTGGGACAGATCGCCCCATATGTTCGAGGAGATGAGGCAAGGCCATGGCGCCAGCCATCCAAGCCGAGAACCTGGTGAAGACCTTCGGCGACGTACGAGCCCTGGACGGCGTCAGCCTCGACGTCCCCGAGGGCACGGTGCTCGGGCTGCTCGGCCCGAACGGCGCCGGGAAGACCACCACCGTGCGGGTCCTCACCACCCTGCTCCGCCCCGACTCCGGCCGCGCGGTGGTCGCCGGGGTCGACGTGCTCAAGCACCCCAACCGGGTCCGCAGCCTGATCGGCCTGTCCGGCCAGTACGCGGCGGTCGACGAGTACCTGACCGGCTTCGAGAACCTCACCATGGTCGGTGAGCTCTACCAGATGAGCAACCGTGCCGCGAAGGCCCGGGCGCTGGAGCTGCTGGAGTGGTTCAACCTCACCGCGGCCAAGGACCGCACCGCCAAGACCTACTCCGGCGGCATGCGCCGGCGCCTGGACCTCGCCGCCGCGCTGGTCGTCCGGCCGCCGGTGATGTTCCTGGACGAGCCGACCACCGGCCTCGACCCGCGCAACCGGCTCGCGCTCTGGGAGGTCATCGAGACGCTGGTCGAGCAGGGCACCACACTGCTGCTCACCACCCAGTACCTGGAGGAGGCCGACCGGCTCGCCCACGACATCGCGGTGGTCGACCAGGGCCGGGTGATCGCCCGCGGCACCGCCGACCAGCTCAAGGCGCAGATCGGCGGCGAGCGGATCGAGGTCGTGGTGCACGAGCCCGGCCGGGTCGCCGACGCGGTCGCCGCGCTGTCCGGCTACGCGCTGAACGAGCCGACGGTGGAGCGGAACACCCGCCGGATCACCGCGCCGGTCACCGGCGGGGCCCGGGTGCTCGCCGACGTGATCCGCGAACTGGACTCCCGCGGGATCGAGATGGACGACATCGGCCTGCGCCGCCCGACCCTGGACGACGTCTTCCTCACCCTCACCGGCCACGTCGCCGAGGAGCGCCCCGAGGAGGAGAACGGTGCCGGCCGCAAGGCGCGCGGCCGGGGCAAGGGCGGCCCGGGGTCGGACAAGCAGGCCGTCGCGGCCGGGAAGGAGAGCTGAGATGAGCAGCGCCACCGAGCACGCCATCGGCCCGGCGATGCCCAGGCAGCGCCGGGGGGCCGCCGCCGCCCTGCACGACTCCTGGGTGGTCGCCAAGCGCAACCTGCGCCGGATGACCCGCATTCCGGAGATCGTGGTCTTCGGGCTGATGCAGCCGGTCATGTTCGTGCTGCTGTTCTCGTACGTGATGGGCGGGGCGATCAGGATCCCCGGCACGAACTCCGGCTCGGACACGTACATCCAGTTCCTGATGGCCGGCATCTTCGCCCAGACCGTCACCTTCGCCGTCGCCGGTGCCTCGGCGGGCATCGCGGAGGACATGAGCAAGGGGCTGGTGGACCGGTTCCGCTCGCTGCCGATGGCCCGTTCTGCGGTGCTGGTCGGCCGCACCCTCGCGGACCTGTGCCAGACCGCGTTCATCCTGGTCGTGCTGGCGATGGTCGCGCTGCTGGTCGGGTGGCGGATCCACGACGGCCTGCTCAACGCGCTCGCCGCGTTCGGACTGCTGCTCCTGCTCGGCTACGCCTTCTCCTGGATCGGCGCGCTGATCGGCCTGTCGGTGCGCAGCCCCGAGGCGGCCACCTCGGCCGGGCTGATCTGGCTGTTCCCGCTTACCTTCGTGTCCAACGCCTTCGTGCCGGTCACCTCGATGCCGGAGTGGCTCCAGCCGGTCGCGTACTGGAACCCGTTCAGCGCCACCGTGCAGGCCTGCCGGGTGCTGTTCGGCAACCAGGTCGGGCCGGTGGACAGCGCCTGGCCGATGCAGCACGCGGCGCTGGTGTCGGTGCTGTGGTCGATCGTGATCACCGCGGTGTTCTCCTGGCTGTCGGTGCGCAAGTACCGCTCCTCGACCGCCTGACCGGGCGCCGCCCGGAACACCGGAGGGCGGCCGGATCAGCCGGCGTGCGGCACGACCTTGACGATCTTCACCATGGCCGGCTTGCCGTTCGGCAGCTCGTAGGTGGCCTCGTCGCCGATCCGCTTGCCGTCGATGGCGCGGCCCAGCGGGGACTGCGGGGAGTAGACGTCCAGGTCGTCGGCGCCCGCGACCTCGCGGGAGGCCAGCAGGAACTCCATGAGGTCGTCCGCGTCGCCGTCGAAGGCGACCGTGACGACCATGCCCGGGGCCACCACGCCCGAGTCGGCCGGCGCCTCGCCGACCTTGGCCCGCTCCAGCAGCTGGGTCAGCTGACGGATGCGCAGCTCGTACTTCCCCTGCTCCTCCTTCGCCGCGTGGTAACCGGCGTTCTCCTTGAGGTCGCCCTCCTCGCGCGCCGCCTCGATCTTCTGGGCGATCTCGATGCGCCAGGGCCCGGTCAGGTGTTCCAGCTCGGCCTTGAGCTGGTCGTAGCCGGCCTGAGTGAGCCAGGTCACGTTCTCGCTGGTCTGGGTCACGGGTGCTCCTCGTAGGTGCTGGGGGCTGTGCTGAGGGTGTGAGTCGTCAGCAGGGGTCGGTGGTGATATCGGTCTCAACTACAAAGCAACGCCCGCTCCCGTACCATCCGGTGCGGAAGGGGCGAAACCACGAGACTAACAAGTCCTGCTGACAAGCGGGAGGGGCGTTTGCGCGCCATTGACGGCGGCGTTACGCCCTGGTGTACGGCAGTGGTGTGCGGGACCCTCTACGGATGCCCGCTCCCCGGATCGAATATGCGCGGTACCGGGGGGCGGGTGCGCCGCCCGGGGCGCGCGTTGCCCGGGCGCGCTACTTGGCCGGGGTGCAGCCCAGCAGCTCCGCGGTGGTGCCGCGCGCGGTGGTGCGCAGGGTGACCACCGCGTCGTAGCTGGAGCCGGCCGCCGGGACCGGGAAGTCGGCGACCCCGACCACCGCGTGGTCGTCGGACTGCGAGCGGACCGTGCAGGTACCGGCCTGCCCGTCGCCCTTGCGCACGGTGAGGTGCAGCTGGACCTCGGAGTCGGAGAGCACCTGGAAGGTCGGCACCGAGCCGTTGATCTTCGACTCGCGCAGCAGGTAGGAGCCGCCCAGCCAGGCGATCAGGCCCAGGCCGAGCACGCCGCAGACCGCGCCGATCACCTTGAGGCGGCGGTCCGAGTCGCGGTCGCCGCCGCGGCCGTAGCGCCCCTCGGGCAGACCGGTGGCGGTGGTGTCTGCACTCATCGGACTCCGTCCTCTCCTGGGGGCGCGGGGTGGTGCGGGGGAATGCGACGCTCCTCCAGTCCGTCACTATAGGAGGGGCACGCCCGCGGCCGGTCCGGCGGGGGCAGGGCTCGGCCGCGCCGGTGACGTTCCGCGGCCCGGCCCCGCGGCGACGCGGTCCCGGAGTGAGCGGTTCGAACGGTGGGCAGACCCGGACTTCGCGGAACGCCCGACGAGTGTGGAAGGAACGCAAGGCGTTGACTGAGCAGTTGCGACTGATGGCGGTGCACGCCCACCCGGACGACGAGTCCAGCAAGGGCGCGGCCACCATGGCCATGTACGTCGAGCAGGGCGTGGACGTGCTGGTGGCCACCTGCACGGGGGGCGAGCGCGGGTCGGTCCTCAACCCCAAGCTCCAGGGGGACCCGTACATCGAGGAGAACATCCACGAGGTGCGCCGCAAGGAGATGGACGAGGCGCGGGCGATCCTCGGCGTCGGGCAGGCCTGGCTGGGCTTCGTGGACTCCGGCCTGCCCGAGGGGGACCCGCTGCCCCCGCTGCCCGAGGGCTGCTTCGCCCTCCAGGACGTCAAGGAGGCGGCGGAGCCGCTGGTCCGGCTGATCCGCGAGTTCAAGCCGCAGGTCA
This sequence comes from Kitasatospora sp. NPDC127116, assembly GCF_042677365.1. Lineage (NCBI taxonomy): Bacteria > Bacillati > Actinomycetota > Actinomycetes > Kitasatosporales > Streptomycetaceae > Kitasatospora > Kitasatospora sp. NPDC127116. The sequence goes on along the minus strand of NZ_JBHXTL010000102.1, from coordinate 19,529 downwards.
TCACGACCTACGACGAGAACGGCGGCTACCCGCACCCGGACCACATCATGACCCACAAGATCACCATGCTGGCGTTCGACGCCGCGGGTGACCCGGACGCCTACCCGGAGGCCGGCGAGCCCTGGCAGCCGCTCAAGCTGTACTACAACCACGGCTTCCCGATGGGCCGCATCCGGGCCCTGCACGAGTACCTCACCGAGCACGGCCACGAGTCGCCGTACGGCGAGTGGATCGCGGGCTGGGAGAAGAGCGGCCGCAAGGAGCGCGAGATCACCACCCGGGTCCGCTGCGACGACTGGTTCGAGACCCGCGACCGCGCGCTGATCGCCCACGCGACCCAGATCGACCCGGACGGCCCGTGGTTCCGCGTCCCGCTGGAGGTCCAGCGCGAGGTCTGGCCCACCGAGGACTACGAGCTCGCCCGTACCCTGGTCGACGTGGACCTGCCGGAGGACGACCTGTTCACCGGCCTGCGCACCCCCACCCTGGCGGCCGAGGCCGCCGACACGCGCGACTGAACCACCCCCCGACGGCCCGGCTCCGCGTGAGCCGGGCCACCATAGAGATATGAGCGCCTCCGTGAACCTCATCAACATCGCCGCTGACCTCGCCGTCGACGACGCCAAGGTCACCCCCGGCCTGCTCGGCTTCCTCGTCTTCGCGGCCCTCGGCGTCGCGACCTGGTTCCTGGCCAAGTCGATGAACCGGCAGTTCAAGAAGGTCGACTTCGTCGAGCAGCCGGAGGCGCCGAAGGAGTGAGCCGTCGGCCGGTCCCGCGGGACCGGCCTTCGGTGAAGCCGCCCTGGCGGGCCGTCGGGCTTCGTAGGATCCCGAACCATGACGTGGTCGTGGCACACCGTGGTGCGCAGGGCGGGGTACGGAACGGCGGCGGCGGGGGTGCTGGCGGCCGCGGTCGCGGGGTTGGGGAACCCGGGGCCGCTGATCGTCCTCTCCGGCGCGGTGGCGGTGGTGGCCGGGCTGTTCCCGGTGCTCTGGGCCCCGGGGCGGGTCGGCGCGGTGGGCCCTTCGGTGCTGGCCGCCTGCGCGGTGTCGCTGCTGGTGACGGCCGGCTACCGCGGGCCGGTGTTCGGCAGCATCGAGTCCTGGTGGCTGCTGGAGACCGTCGCGCTGCTCGCGCCGGTCGTCCCCGCGGTGCGCAGGCCCCCGGCGGCGGCCGCCTTCGGCTACGGCGCGCTGCTGGTCGCGGCGGTGGCGCTGATACCGCTGCGGATCGGGGTCTGGGCCGAACCGCCGGCCCCGCCCGCGGTGACCACCAAACTCTGCCTGATCTCGGCGCTGCTGGCCTGCGCGGTGGTCGGGGTCGGCTGCTACCTGCGCTCGATGGACACCCGGGCCCGGGCGGCGGTGGTGGCCGAGCGGCGGGCGCAGCGCCTGGACCTGGCCCGCGACCTGCACGACTTCGCCGCGCACGACGTCACCGGGGTGGTGGTGCTGGCCCAGGCCGCGCAGGTGCTGGCCCAGCAGGACCCCCAGCGGGTGGTCGAGCTGCTCGCCGGGATCGAGGCGGCCGGCCGGCAGGCGCTGGTCACCATGGACCGGACCGTGCAGGTCTTCGCGGCGGACGACGCCGATCCGGAGCCGCGCGGGCGGTCCGGGGCGGAGGCGACGGCGGACCGGGGGGCGGCCCCGGGAGCCGGACGGGGCGCGGGGCGGGCGGCGGCGGGCGGGCCCGGTGCGCGCACCCTGCGCCGCGACCTGAGCGAACTGCCCGCGCTGGCCGAGCGGTTCACCCGCAGCGGTTCCGCGCGGGTGCGGCTGGAGGCCCCCACGGAGGCCGAACTGGCGGCGGTGCCGGCGGCGATCAGCGGGCTCGGCTACCGGCTGGTGGTGGAGGCGCTGACCAATGTCCGCCGGCACGCGCCCGAGGCCCGGGAGGTGGCGATCGAGGTCGGCCCGGACCGGTGCGGCGAGCGGCCGGCGTTGCGCGTCACGGTCACCGACGACGGGGTGCCGGGCGGGGCGGGGGACTCCGGCGGTGCGGGCGGTGGTGATGGCGCGGGCGGTAGCGGCGGTGCGGGCGGCGCGCTGGGCGGGGCCGAGCGGGAGGGCGGCGGCTTCGGCCTCGCGGGCCTGCGGGAACGGGTGGAGGCGGCCGGCGGTGAGCTGACGGCCGGACCGGGGCCGGAGGGCGGCTGGCGGGTCGGCGCGGTGCTGCCGACGGAGGGTGTGGCGGGCCTCGGGGGCTGACCGGGTGGGGCGGTTCCGTCGGTCCCGGCCGGACGGCTGATTCGAGCCTGCCGACGGGTCCATCCAGGCCATTCGGCACATCCGACGGCGGCCGATTCGGTGTTCCGAACGATCAAATGGGCCGATCGGCCGATGGCGACGTGCCTCGTGGGCGGGCAAGGATGTCGGTGCGGCGATCAGGGCGCGGGGTTCCCCTGGGCCGTCCCGACGCAAGAATCCCGAGCGGGGGAACAGCCTGTGATTCGCATTGCGATGTCTGCCGAGGATCTGGCTCGTGTACGAATTGCTGGAAATGTCGACCAGGAGATGGAGGCGGTGCTGGCACTGGAGGCGTGGCGGAGCGGCGGGGAATTCTTCCGCCCCTGGCAGCGGGCCGTCCGCGGGCAGTTGGCGCGGCAGCCGGTGCTGGCCGAGCGGCTGCGGCGCCTTTCGGGAGCCAACGGTGGTTTCCGGGACGTACTGCGGGTGTGGGCGAATGGCCGGATCGTGTCGTCCGGCCGCGGCGCCGGGCCGGTGGTCCAGCGGGCCGATGTGGCCGCGGCGGTCCGCGAGTTCCACCGGGTGGCGCTGGAGCCCTGCTGGGCGGACGTCCGGTCCCGACTGGAGGCGGAGCGCGACGTCCGCCGCCAGATCGCCGGCCGCGGCGGGGTGGACGCGCTGCTCGGCACGCTGCACCCGCAGATCCGCTGGGCCGCCCCGGTGCTGGAGATCCCCGCCGAGCGGGACGTCGAACTCGCCCTCGACGGGCGGGGGTTGCGGCTGGTGCCGTCGCTCTTCCTGCAGGGCGCCGGAGTGGTGCTCCGGCCCCGGCGCGGGGAGCCCGAGGAGGCCCCGACGCTGCTCTTCGCGATGCGTCCAGACCGGATCGGCCTTCCCGTGCCCGCGGGTGCGCCGGACGCGGCGCGGTGCGCGCGCCGGGGCGGGGACGAGCCGCTGGCCGCCCTGGTCGGCCGGACCAGGGCCGCGGCCCTCCACGCCGTGCTGGACGGCTGTACCACCGGCGAGCTGGCGGGGCGGCTGGGCGTGACCGCCTCGGCGGTCAGCCAGCACACCTCCGTGCTGAGGGCGGCCGGGCTGATCGACACCCGGCGCTGCGGCAACGGCGTGCTGCACACCGTCACCCCGCTGGGGCGGGCGCTGCTGCGCGGCGAGGCCCCGTCGGGCAGGGAGGGCCGGCCCCTCGGCGGCGCGGCCCCGCGGTGGGTCGAGGGCCGTCGGCGGGCGCTGCGATGAGGAGCCCGGGCGGTGCGGCCGGTCGCGGGCGGGCCGGTTCAGCCGCGCTCGGTCAGGCCCGACTCCCAGGCCCAGGTGGCGATGCCCACCCGGTTGCGGGCCTTCAACTTGCGCTGGAGGTTGGCCAGATGGGTCTTGACGGTGCTCAGCGAGATGAACAGCTCGGCGCCGATGTCGGAGTTGGTCAGCCCCTCGGCGACCAGGACGGCGATCTCCTCCTCGCGGCCGGTCAGCGGCTCGACGGGGGAGCGGTCGACCCGGCGCGGGCCGGTGAAGTGGTGCAGCAGGCGGGTGGTGATCTGCGGGCTGATCAGCGAGTCGCCGACCACCGCCGAGCGGATCGCCTCGGCGAGCAGCGCGGGCCCCGAGTGCTTGAGCAGGAAGCCGCAGGCGCCGTTGCGCAGCGCGGTGTGCACGTACTCGTCGAGGTCGAAGGTGGTCACCACCACGACCTTCACCTCGGGGGTGATGCCGGTCAGCCGGCGGGTGACCTCCAGCCCGTCCAGCTCCGGCATCCGGATGTCGACCAGCAGGACGTCCGGCCGCAGGGTGCGGACGGCCTCCAGGGCCTCCAGGCCGTCCGCGGCCTCGGCCACGACCTCCATGTCGGGCTGGGCCGCCAGGATGTGCCGGAACCCCTGGCGGACGCTCGCCTGGTCGTCGGCGATCACGACACGCGTCTTCATGGCGTCATGATCGCACGGGCTTTCGGCGCCCCCGAAGTGAAGGCCGGGATTCCGCCTGGTATGCGTCGGATTCAGTTCCCGCTTAACACTGTTGTCACATGACGGGGCGTCCGGGAAGGATGGTTCCTGTCGGAACGGGGCACCGAGGCTTCGAAAGTTCCGGCGAAAACCGGAATTCGGTTCAGCGGATATTCGAAAGGGGGCGGAGGGCGAAGTGGACGCGAAATACGAGTCGTATGCGATAGCCGACCCGGTGTGGTACGACGCCCTGGAGCGGTGTGACGACCGGGACTCCCGGTTCGCTCCGGGCGGGGGCCTGCTGCCCGAGGGCTGGCGCGGCCGCACCCAGGGGGTGTGGGAGGTGCTGGCACCGCCCGGCGGCCCCCGGCTGCCGGAGCAGGGCTGGAAGGTCCACGTCAGCGCCACGCCCGAATCCGCCGAGGAGACGATCGAGACGGCCTGGCGGGTCTGCCGCCGGCTCGGGCTGCCCTGGAAGTACCTGCGCAGCCGGCTGGTGGTCGCGGTGACGAACGCCAAGTACGCCGACCGGTCCGCCAGCGGCAAGGTCGTCACCGTCTACCCGCGGACGGCCGCGGAGCTGGAGACCGTCCTCGCCGAGCTGGACGAGGCGCTGGGCGGCCGCCCCGGTCCGTACGTCCTGTCCGACCTGCGGTGGAACCAGGGCCCGGTGTCGGTGCGCTACGGAGGCTTCGCCCTGATGTGGTGCGAGCTGCCGGACGGCACCAGGGTGCCCGCGGTGGAGGACCCGGACGGCCGGCTGGTGCCGGACGCCCGGCGCCCGCGCTTCACCGTCCCGGAGTGGGCCTCCACCCCGGACTTCCTGGCCGAGCGGATCGCCGCGGCCGCCGCCGACGCGGGAGCCGGCCTCGGCCGCTACCGGGTCGTCAAGGCGCTGCACTTCTCCAACGCCGGCGGGGTCTACCTCGCCGAGGACGAGGACGGCCGACAGGTCGTCATCAAGGAGGCCCGTCCGCACGCCGGACTGGACGCCTCGGAGACGGACGCGGTGGCCCGGCTGCTGGTCGAGCGGGACGTCCTGGAGCGGATCGGCCACCTGCCGTTCGTGCCGGAGCTGTACGAGTACTTCACCAGCTGGGAGCACCACTACCTGGTGATGGAGTACATCCCCGGCGAGTCCTTCAGCGCCTGGCTGGGCCGGGAGTACCCGCTCACCCGGCACCGCCCGGACGCCCGGACACTGGCCGACTTCGCGGGGCTCGCGGTCACCCGGCTCGCGCTGGTCGAGGAGTGCGTCGCGGCACTGCACCGGGAGGGGGTGGCGTTCGGGGACCTCCACCACCGCAACATCATGATCCGTCCGGACGGCACCGTCGCCCTGGTCGACTTCGAACTCTCGACGCCGCTCGACACCCCGCGCCGGCGCACCCTCGGCGCCCCCGGCTTCACCGACCCGGCGATCACCGACGCCCGCGAGGCCGACCTGTTCGCGCTCGGCTGCTGCCAGCTCGCCGCCTTCGTCTCGCTGACCGCGCTCACCCGGCGCAACCCGGCCGTCGTCGGCGGGTTGCTGGAGCTCGTCGCGGAGTCCTTCCCGACGGTGCCCGCCGGCTTCGCCGAACGGATGGCGGAGCGGCTCGCCCTCTCCCCGGCGCTGCGGCCCCACCTCGGGGCCCGGCCCGCGGCCGGGCCCCGGGCGGAGCTCACGGCCGCGGCCCTGCTGCGCGGCATCGACGGGGCGGCGACGCCCGGGCGGGAGGACCGCCTCCATCCCGGCGACGTGGCCGGGCTGCGCCCCGGCGGCGCGCTCGGGCTGGCGTACGGCTCCTCCGGAGTGCTGCTCGCCCGGCACCTGGCCGGGGCCGCACCGGACGAGGAGCAACTGGACTGGCTCGCCGCCGTCGTACGGCGCGCCCCGGCGGACACGCCCGCCGGGCTGTACGACGGACTGGCCGGAGCCGGCTGGCTGTTCCACCGGCTCGGGCACCCGGACGCCCCGAACGTGGTGGACCGGCTGCTGGCCGGCCCGTTGCCCTCCTCGCTCGGCCTGTACGGCGGCCTGACGGGCGTCGCCCAGCTGCTGCTGGAGGCCGGCGCGACGGACGAGGCGCTCGCCCTGGCCGCCAAGGCCGCCGGGCGGATCGGCGAGGCCGGGCTGCTGGACCGGCCGGGGCTGCTGCGCGGCTGGTCCGGGCCGGCGGTGCTGTTCGCCCGCTGCGCCCGCCTCACCGGCGACACGGCCTGGGCGGAGGCCGCCGAACGCGCCGTCCGCTGCGACCTGCGGCACGGCCGGCTGGTCGACGACATGCTGCAGACGTACAGCTCGGGCCGGCTGCTGCCGTACCTGGCGGAGGGCTCGGCCGGAGTGGCGCTCGCCGTCCTGGCCCTGCCCGACGCGCAGGCCGAAGCCCTCGGCGCCGAGCGGGTGCTGGAGGCCGCGGCCCGGGCCGGCGCGGTCCGGGTGGTCGTCCAGGGCGGGCTGTTCAACGGCCGCGCCGGGCTCGCCTACACCCTGTTCCAGGTCGCCGCCCGCCTGCCGCACTGGCAGGCCGAGGCGGAGGACCAACTCCGGCTGGTGGAGCTGCACCTGGCCCCCCACCAGGACGGCAGCGTCCTGCACGGGGACCAGCTGATCCGGCTCTCCACCGACCTGGCCACCGGCTCCGCCGGCGCCCTGCTGGCGCTGGCCGCCGCCAAGAGCCCCGGGCAGTGCCTGCTCCCCGGCGCCCACCCCGTTCACGGGTGGACGCCGGAGCCGGCCGAGCCCGGTACCACGTCCCGGCGAGATGACGAGGGGAGGTGACTGACATGGCCGACATTCTGGCGCTTCAGGAGCTCGACGAGGAGATCGTCGTCGACGCCCCGTTCAGCTCGCTCAGCTACTTCAGCTGCTGATCCCGGCACCTCGGTGCCGTGTTCCGGCGAGACGGTGAGGAGGAGGTGATTGTGATGGCCGACATTCTGGCGCTTCAGGAGCTCGACGAGGAGATCGTCGTCGACGCCCCGTTCAGCTCGTACAGCCTGTTCAGCTGCTGACCCTCGGGGTCCGGCAGTACCGGATGGCAGGTGGGGAAGGCCGCGGCACATGCGGCCTTCCCCAACTCTGCATCCTATTTACCGTTTTGGGGTGAGATAACCGTGGCCGTGGCATCGGAACCGACTACCCGACCGAGCGGACCGCTCGGCGCGCTGCGACTGTGCGTCGCCGAGGTACGGGCGTACCCGGGGCGGGTCATAGGTGTCGCGGTCGCCTGCGCGCTCACCGCCACCGGCGTGGGCGCCTGCCTGCTGCTCCTCGCGGCGGTCAGCGGCCCGTCCTACCCGGAGGATTCGGCGGCCGGGGCGGCGGCCAAGGACGCGCAGAGCCTGCTGGGCCTGCTGCTGACGCTGCTGCTGATGTCGGCGGTGCTGGTGACGGGGTCGACGGTCGCGCTCTGGACCAACCAGCGGCTCGGGCAGTTCGCGGTGCTGCGCGCCCTCGGGGTGACGGCCGGCCGGCTGCGGGCCCTGGTCGTCGCGGACGTCGCGCTGGTCGCGCTGGCCCCCTCCGCCGTCGCCGCGGTGGCCGGGACGGTCCCGGCGGCCGGGTTCGGCCGTCGCCTGCTGATCGAGCGCGAGCTGTTCCCCGCCGCGGTAGACCTGCCCTCCGCCGGGCAGACCTGGGCGATCGCGGCCGGCGCCTGCCTCGGCACCTGCGCGGTCGCGGTGCTGGCCGCGCTGGCCAGCGTGCTGGCGGCCGGCCGGGTCCAGCCGATCGACCTCCTCAAGGACCAGTCACTGGCCCTGGCCCCGCCCCGCCGCAACGTCGGCCGGCTGGTGGCGGGCATCGCCATGGTCCTCATGCTCTGCGGTCCGCTCGTGGCCCTGATGGTCGCGATGGACCTGCCGCCGGTGCTCCAGGGCGCGCTGGTGATGGGCCTGGCCACGGTCGTCATCCCCACGCTCGCGGTGCTCGCGCCCTGGTTCGTGCCGCTGCTCGTCGGCCCCTGCTGCGCGGTGCTGCGGCTGGACCGGAAGGCCGGCCGGATCGCCGCCGCCGGGCTGCGGGCCGCGCCCGCCCGGACCACCGCGATCGCGGTGCCCGTCCTGCTGGCCGTCGGCACCGTGGTCTGCCTGCTCGGCTCGGGGGCGACCATCGGGGCCGCCGTGCAGCAGCAGACCGAGCAGGCGCTGCGGGCCGACGCGGTGGTGACGGCCGAGCCGGGCAACCAGTTGCCCGCCCGGCCCGCCGGCCTGCCCGGCGGGAGCACCGTCGCGCCGATCGCCACCCGGGTGACCGCGCCGCCCAGCTTCTACGACAACAAGCCCAAGCCCACCCGCGCCTGGGGCGTCGACGGGGCGGCCCTGCGGAGTGTCCTGGACCTCGGTGAACAGCAGGGCCGCCTGGACGAGTTGGCGCCCGGTACGTTCGCCGCCGGCAGCACCGAGGCCACCTCGCACCACTGGAACCTCGGCCAGGTCGTCACCTTCACGCTCGCCGACGGGCAGGCGGCGCAGCTGCGGCTCGTCGCCGTCTACCAGCGGGATCTGGCCTTCCCCTCCTACGTCCTCCCCGCCGACCTCGCCCTCGCGCACACCCCGGCCCCGTACGCCGACCGGGTGCTGCTCCGCGGTGACCCGAGCGCCTGGGAGCTCCGGCCCGGCCAGCGGCTCGCCACGCGGGCCGACTACCTGGCCCACCTGCGGCCGCGCAACGTGCAGGACGACATGGCCTCCCGGCTGATCGTCTCCGTGGTGGGCGGGTACGCGCTGCTCGCCGTCGCCAACACCTGCGCCATCGCCCAGCGGGACCGCCGCTCCCAGCGCGCCCACCTGCGGGCCCTCGGCCTCGGCCGCGGGCAGCTGCTGCGCTGCGTGGTGTACGAGGTGCTGGCCTCGGCGCTGGTCGGGACGGTCCTCGCGGTGGCGACGGCCGGGATCTGCCTGGTGCCGCTGGCCGGGGCCGTCGGGCAGGGGGTGCTGCCCGCCCTGGACGTGCCGTGGACGGTCGGCGTGCTGCTCGGGGTGCTGGCCGCCACCGCCGTCCCGGCGGCGCTGGCGGCCCGTCCGTTGCGCGGCATCCGGAGCCAGTTCGCGACGGGGTCGGCGTGAGCGCGGCGGCCGTCGGGGGGCTGGGGCGGTCGTTCTGGCTGCTCTACGGCGGCGAGTCCGCCTCGGCCCTGGGGACGGCCGCCTCGGTGATCGCCCTCCCGGTGGTCGCGCTGCGGGCCGGCGGCGACGTCCGGCAGGCCGGACTGGCCGGCACGGCGCTCTCCGTCGGGGTGCTGCTGGCCCGGCTGCCGGCCGGCGTCCTCGCCGACCGCTGCGAGCGGCGGACCGTGCTGCTGCTCGGCAACGCGGCCGGCGCGGTCGTGCTGGCCGTGCTGGCCCTGTCGGCCGCCGGCGGCACGCCACCGCTGTGGGCGCTGCTGGTCGCCGCCCTGCTGCTCGGCGTGGTGGGCAGCACCCTGGCGCCCGTCGAGAACGTCGTGGTGCGGTGCTTCGTGCGGCCCGAGCACCTCCCCCGCGCGGTCGGCCTGCTGCAGAGCAGGGCGGCCGTCGCGACGACCGCCGGCCCGCTGGCCGGCGGCGCGCTGCTGGCCGTCCACCCGTCCTGGGTGTTCGCCGTCGACGCCGGCAGCTACCTCGCGGCCGTCTGCTGCGTGGCCCTGCTGCCCGGGGGAAGGCGGGAGCGCCCCGAGGACGAGCCGGCCGCGCCCGGAGTCCGGGCCGCGCTGGCCGAAGGCGTCCGGTTCATCTGGCGGGTGCCCTTCCTGCGCTACGCGGTGGTCAACGCGGCCGTGCTCAACCTGGTGTTCAACGGGCTGCTGATCGTGGTGGTCGCCTCGGGCGGGGGCGCCCTGCACATCGGGGTGCTGACCGCGGCCCTGGGCACCGGCGGGCTGGCCGGATCGCTGCTCGCGCCGGCCCTGGCCCGGCGGCTGCCGCCCGCCCGGGGCATCGCCCTCGGCACCGCCGTCGTCGCGATCGCACTGCCCGGTTTCACCCTGGCCCAGGGGCACTGGGCGGCGGTCCTGCCGCTGGCCCTCGCCGCGGCCGCCGGGCCGGTGGTCACCGTGCTGATCGCGGTCACCCAGATGGAGGTGACCCCGCCGGGTCTGCAGGGCCGGGTGCACAGCGGCATCGGCTTCCTCGCCCAGCTGGTCGCGCCCGCCGGGCCGACCCTCGCGGGCCTGTGCGCCCACGCGTTCGGACTGACCGGCACGGTGGCCGGCGCGGCCGTGATCGTGGTGCTCCTCGCCGTGGCCGGGACGGCCGCCACCGCGGGCCGGTCCGGCTACCGGCCTCCCGGCCCGGCCGGGCCGGGAGGCGACCCGGAACGACGGAGCGACAACCCCGCGGAGGCCGTTCATGGCTGACCTCGACCACCGGGCGGCGCACCCAGAGCCGGCGGACCCGTACCGCTGGCTGGAGGACGCGGACGCCCCGCGCACCCGGGCCTGGCTCGCCGATCAGCGGCGCCTGCTGGCCGCCCGCCCGCAGCGCTCCGACGAGCCCGCCTGGGCCGCCCTGCTCGACCGGGTGGAACGGGAGGCGCCCGACCGGACGCCCACCCCGCCCGCCGAGGCCGGCGGCCTGCTCTTCCGCCACGAACGCGGCCCGGACGGCGACGTCCTGACCGTCCGGCACCCCGACGGCACCCGCCGGACACCGACCGAGGGCGTCATCGGCCCCGGCGACCGGATCGCCGGCTGGCAGCCCGAGCCGCACGGCCGGTTCATCGCCGTCCAGCTGCACCGGCACGGAACGGAGACCGGCGGCCTGCACCTGCTCCCCACCCACCCGGGCGACCGGACCCGCCACCTGCCCGACGCGGCCCCGTACGCGACCCTCGCCTTCACCGGAGAGGCGCTGGTGTACACCGCCGGCACCCGCACCGAGCACACCCTGGTGGCCCGCCACCCGGCCGACGGCCCCGCCCGTCGGCTCGCCCTGCCGGTGCCCGGCCCGGTCCGGCTCACCCTCCACGGCGGACCGGGCGGGAACCTGCTGCTGCGCACCCGCCCGCAGCCGTCCGGCCCGGTGCGCTGGTGGGCCACCCGGTGGACCGGCCGGGCGGTGCCCGACTGGCAGCCGCTGGACCTCGACGGCCGGCGGGTCACCGCCCTGGACCTGAACGAGGCCGTCTGCTTCCTCGCCGGCGACGAGCTGCTCGCGCTGGACCTGGACGAGCTGGCCCGGGGCGCCACCGGCCGGCCCGCGCCGCTCGCCGCGCCGCTCGCCGTCGGCGGGCCGCCCGCTGCCGGCGAAGTGCCCGTCGTCGGTGAGGCGCCCGCGGGCCCGGTCACCGCCCTGCGGGTGCTCGGCCCCGGCCGGAGGCCCGGCCTGGCGCTGCTCCGCCGGCTGGGGACCGCCCACCGGCTCGACGTGCACCGGCCGGGCGGGTCGGCGGACGGGTCGGCGGAGGGGGCACCGGGAGAGGCGGCGGGCGGGGCGCCGGGTGGCGGTGCCACCGCACTGCACTGGCCCGCCCGGCTGCGCCTCGGCGCCACCCCGTACGACCGGCACGGGCGGGTCGGCGGGTCGGTCTGGCTGCTCGCAGACGACCCCCGGTACGGCACCTGGACCAGGAGCCTGGACGGCTCGGGCCCGGTCGAACCCCCCGAGCGCCGCGCCGCGCTGCGCACGCTCACCGCCGCCGGCCGGGACGGCGCGCCCGTCCCGGTGACGGTCTGCGACCCCGGGCCGCAGGACCGCGGCCGCCCCGCACCCACCCTGCTCACCGTCTACGGGGGCTTCGGCCTCCCCCTGGAACCCGCCTGGGACCCGGCCCTGGAGGCCTGGCTGCGGGCCGGCGGCCGGATCGCCTGGGTGCACGCGCGCGGCGGCGGCGAACTCGGCCCCGCCTGGGCGGCCGCCGGCCGGGGCGCCGGCAAGAGCGCCACCGTGGACGACTTCCGGGCCGCCGCCGCGATGCTGGTCGAACGCGGCGAGGCCCCGGCCGGCGGGCTGGGCGCGCTGGCCGCCAGCAACGGGGCCCTGGTGGTCGCCGCCGCGCTCACCCGGGAGCCCGGTCTGCTGTCCGCCGCGGTGTGCGCGGCCCCGCTCACCGACCTGGCCCGCTACCAGGTCGGCGGCCTCGGCCGGCTCTGGGCGGAGGAGTACGGCGATCCGGCCGACCCGCAGGCGCTGCGGGCGCTGCTCGACTACTCCCCGTACCACCGGGTGGTGCCCGGGACGGCGTACCCGGCGGTGCTGTTCGCCACCGGGGCGAACGACGCGCGGGTGCCGCCCTGGCACGCCTGGAAGCTCTGCGCGGCGCTCGGACGGGCCGGCACCGGGGCCGCGCCGGTCCTGCTCGACCACCACGACAGCGGCGGCCACCAGGGCCGCCCGGCCGCGGCCGGGCGGGAGCTCGCGGTCCGCTCCCTCGCCCTGCTGGGCGCCGGCACCGGCCTGGTGCCGCCCGTCGGCCCGTGCACCGGCCCGCCCGCCGGTCCGTCCGGCCCCCGGCCGCCCAGACCCCAGTCCTGACCTTCGCCCGTGTCCAGCCGAGGAGAGCACCACCGATGACCGAGCCCCACTCCCTCGCGGGAGGCCCGTCCCGTCCCGGAGGCCCGCCCCGCGCCGCCGCGAACCACGCCCCGGCCGCCGCGGCGGCCGTCGACCTGACCAAGGTGCACGGGTCGGGAGACGCCCGGGTGGTGGCGCTGGAGCGGGTCTCGGTGGCCTTCCGGGAGGGGGAGTTCGCGGCGATCATGGGCCCGTCCGGTTCCGGCAAGTCCACCCTGCTCCAGTGCCTCGCCGGGCTGGAGTCCTGCACCTCGGGCGCGGCCCGGATCGGCGACGTGGACCTCACCCGGCTGAGCGACGGCCAACTGACCAGGCTCCGCCGTGACCACGTGGGCTTCGTCTTCCAGGCCTTCCACCTGATCCCCACCCTGACGGTGTCGGAGAACATCACCCTGCCGCTGACCCTGGCCGGCCGCACCCCCGACCAGCAGTGGCTGCGCACCCTGGTCGAGGCGGCCGGCCTCGGCGCCCGGCTCGGCCACCGCCCGGCCCAGCTCTCCGGCGGCCAGCAGCAGCGCGTCGCCTGCGTCCGGGCGCTGGCCGGCCGGCCCCGGATCGTCTTCGCCGACGAACCGACCGGCAACCTGGACTCCCGCTCCGCCGCCGAGATCCTCGCGCTGCTGCGCCGGTGCGTCCGGGAGCTCGGCCAGACCGTCGTGATGGTCACCCACGACCCGGTCGCGGCCTCGTACGCCGACCGCGTCGTCTTCCTCGCCGACGGCCGCATCGTCGACGAGCTCCTCGGCCCGACCCCCGACCAGGTGCTCGGACGGATGCGCACCTTCGACGCCAACCTCGGGATCAGTTACTGGTCCGGACCGGCCTGACCTGCCGCGCGCCGAGCGCCGGATGCGCGAGGATGGACGCATGCCGAACCGTCTCGCGGACGCGACCTCGCCGTACCTGCTCCAGCACGCCGACAACCCCGTCGACTGGTGGCCCTGGGGCCCCGAGGCCTTCGCGGAGGCGGAGCGTCGCGGCGTCCCGGTGCTGCTGTCGGTGGGTTACGCGGCCTGCCACTGGTGCCACGTCATGGCGCACGAGAGCTTCGAGGACGCCGGGCTCGCCGAGTACCTCAACGAGCGGTTCGTGCCGGTCAAGGTGGACCGGGAGGAGCGGCCGGACGTCGACGCCGTGTACATGGAGGCGGTGCAGGCCGCGACCGGGCAGGGCGGGTGGCCGATGACGGTGTTCCTCACCCCCGACAAGGAGCCGTTCTACTTCGGCACCTACTTCCCGCCGCAGCCCCGGCACGGGATGCCGTCCTTCCGGCAGGTGCTGGAGGGCGTGGAGGCCGCCTGGCGGGACCGCCGGGAGGAGGTCGGGCAGGTCGCCGGGCGGATCCGGGCCGACCTGGCCGAGCGGGCCGCCGTCTACTCGGCCGGCGCCCACAACCCGCCCGGCGAGGCGGACCTGCACCAGGCGCTGGTGAGTCTCAGCCGGGACTTCGACCAGAGCCGGGGCGGCTTCGGCGGCGCGCCCAAGTTCCCGCCGGCCATGGTGCTGGAGTTCCTGCTGCGCCACCACGCCAGGACCGGTTCGGAGGCGGCGCTGGAGATGGCCGTCCGCACCGGCGGGGCGATGGCCCGCGGCGGCATCCACGACCAGCTCGGCGGCGGCTTCGCCCGGTACGCGGTGGACGCCGGCTGGGTGGTGCCGCACTTCGAGAAGATGCTGTACGACAACGCCCTGCTGCTGCGCGCCTACCTGCACCTGTGGCGGGCCACCGGATCGCCCCTCGCCCGCCGGGTCGCGCTGTCCACCGCGGACTTCCTGCTGCGCGAACTCCGCACGCCCGAGGGTGCGTTCGCCTCCGCGTTGGACGCCGACAGCCTCGACGAGGAGACCGGGCAGTCCGCCGAGGGCGCCTACTACGTGTGGGAGCCCGGCCAGTTGGTCGACCTGCTCGGCCCCGCCGACGCGGCCACCGCCGCCCGGCTGTTCACCGTCACCGCCGAGGGCACCTTCGAGCACGGCACCTCGGTGCTCCAACTCCTCGCCGACCCGGAGGACTTCGCCGAGTACGAGGCGATCCGGTCGCGGATGGCCGAGGCCCGGGGGGCCCGCCCCGCCCCGGCCCGGGACGACAAGGTGGTCGCCGCCTGGAACGGCCTGGCCGTCGCCGCGCTCGCCGAGACCGGCGCGCTGCTGGACCGCCCCGACCTGGTCGAGGCCGCCGAACGCGCCGCCGACCTGCTGCTCGCCGTCCACCTCACCCCGGACGGCCGGCTGCTGCGCACCTCCCGGGACGGCCGGGCGGGTGCCAACGCCGGCGTGCTGGAGGACTACGCGGACACCGCCGAGGGCTTCCTCGCGCTGTACGCCGTCACCGGCGAGTCCTCCTGGCTCCAGCTGGCGGGCGGCCTGCTCGACACCGTGCTCAAGCACTTCACCGACGAGGCCTCCGGCGCGCTCTACGACACCGCCGACGACGCCGAGGAACTGATCCGCCGCCCGCAGGACCCGACCGACAACGCCACCCCGTCCGGCTGGACGGCCGCCGCCGGCGCCCTGCTCACGTACGCCGCGTACACCGGCTCCGACCGGCACCGCACGGCCGCCGAGCGGGCCCTCGGCGTGGTCGGTGCGCTCGCCGGCCGGGCGCCGCGGTTCATCGGCTGGGGCCTCGCCGTCGCCGAGGCGCTGCTCGACGGGCCGCGCGAGGTCGCCGTGGTCGGCCCGGACGGCGATCCGGCCACCGCGGCGCTGCGACGGGCCGCGCTGCTCGGGACGGCGCCGGGGGCCGTGGTCGCGGTCGGCGCGCCCGGGGAGCCCGAGGTGCCGCTGCTGGCCGACCGGCCGCTGGTCGGCGGGGCGCCCGCGGCGTACGTCTGCCGGCACTTCGCCTGCGACGCCCCGACCACCGATCCGGCGGCGCTGGCCGGGAAGCTGGGTGTGGCGGTCGAGTAGCGGGAGCCCCGGCGGCGGCCGAGAAATCGTTGGCGAACCGGCCCCGGGCGGTCCACCATGGGCCATGACCTGGACTTTCAGCACCTCCCTCGACGAGTTCCGCGACCAGGCGGGCGCCTTCCTGGCCACCCGCCCCGCCGAGAACACCGTCCTGCTCACCATCGCGCACCGGCTGGCCGCGTCCGGCCTGACGGTGTTCGGCGAGCCGCCGGTCTTCGGCTGGTGGCGGGCCGAGGAGGACGGTCCGGTCGCCGGGGCCTTCCTCCGGACACCGCCGTTCGATCCCAGGCTCTCCTTCATGCCGCCGGCCGCGGCCGCCGAGCTGGCGGTCGACCTGGCTGCCGCCGGGTCCGGGTTCACCACGGTGACCGGGGTCGGCGGGGGTGCCGAGGCGGTCCGCGCCTTCGCCGCCGCGTGGACGGCGGCGACCGGCACCGAGCAGTCCGTCCGCTTCGACGAACGGCTCTACCGGCTCGGCGAGTTGACCGACCCGCCGCGCCCGCCCGCGGGCCGCCACCGGCTGGCCGGACCGGCCGACCGCGAGCGGGCGATCCGCTGGTACGAGGAGTTCCTGGCCGAGGCGGGGGTCGACGTCCCCGATGTCCCGCGGGCGGTGGACGAGCGGACCGCGAGCGGCTGCCTGCACCTGTGGGAGGACGACGGCCGCCCGGTCGCCCTGGCCGGCAGCAGCCCGATCCTCGCCGGGATGTCCCGCATCGGCCCGGTCTACACCCCCGTCGAGAGCCGCGGCCGCGGCTACGGCACCGCCGTCACCGCCGCCGTCTCGGCCCACCTCCTCTCCCGCGGCGCCACCGAGGTCCTGCTCTACACCGACCTCGCCAACCCGACCAGCAACTCCATCTACCAGCAGATCGGCTACCTGCCGGTGGAGGACTCCCTGATCATGGACTTCCGCCGGGCGTAGCCGGTGCCGGTGCCCGGTCGTGCGCCCCCGGCCCGGCGTCCGGTCGTGCGCCCCCAGCCCGGTGCCCGGTCGCGCGTCTCCGCCCGGTGCCCGGTCACGTGTCCCCGCCCGGCGTCCGGTCGCGCGCCCCCCGGCCGGGCACCGGGCCGGCCGCCCCTCACTCCCAGTCCCAGCGGATCCCCAGCAGGCACGGCCGCACCGCCGTCGCCACCAGGTGGACGCATTGGTGCCCGTCGAGGGTGAGCTCCTCGGTCTCGTACGGGGCGGCGCCGGGGGAGTGGAGGGCGAAGCGGTGGCAGCGGACCGGGAGGGCGGCGGGGTGGAAGGTGATCTGGAGGACGTACTGGCCGGCGCCGGAGTTGAAGCCGCGGACGTACTCGCAGCTGGGGTCGGGCGAGGGGGAGTCGTCGAAGCCGTAGCCGAGCAGGTGGGTGTCGCCGGTGCGCAGGCGGCGGTCGAGGAGGAGTTCGGCGGCGAGCAGGTGGTGGGCCTGGTCGCGGCGGATGCGGCCGGGGCGGCAGTTCTCCTCGGCGCGGACGCCGACGCGGGTGATGTCGCTGCCCGGGTCGCCCTGGTAGAGGGCGAGGTAGCGGTCGATGCCGTCGCGGTGGGCGCGCAGGGCGTGCTGGGAGTCGCGGCGGGCGATCCGGCGGTCGGGGCCGACCCGGATGCGCTCGATGTGGGTGATGGTGTGCAGCCCGGTGTCGCGCGGGCCGGCGAGGGTGGCGAGCAGTCCGTCGACGGCCACGGCCGGTGAGATGAGGTCGCGGTAGGGGCGCACCGGCGGGCCGGCCGGGGCGGGGCCGGCGGCGCGACGGGGGCCGAGCAGCCGGGTCAGGGAGTGCTCGGGCAGGTCGAGGACCTCCTCCAGGGCGGCGACGGCGCGCAGTGACTCGGCGCGTTCCGGGCGGCGGTGGCCCTGCTGCCAGTAACTGAGGCTGGTGAGGCCGACGTTGACGCCGCGCAGGGCGAGGTGGCGGCGGATGCGGTGCAGGGCGAGGCCCCGGGCGGAGATCGCGGTGCGCAGGGCGAGGTGGAAGGGTCCCGTGCGCAGGGCGGCGGCGAGGTCGGCTGGGTCGCTCCTGTGGATGGCGGCCTCCTGGGGCGGGCGTGCGGGCGTGCGGGTGTGCGGGCGGTCCGGCGCCGACGGCTGGGACGGGCCGCCGTTTGACCGTGAATATTCACATCGATGAAGCGGTTTGTCACCGGTCCGGGCCTGCTGCGCGGGGGTTCCCGGGGCGTCGTTCACATCCGCGCCGGCCCGTTCACATCCGGGTCCGGGCCGTACCGAGGCCCGTTGACCCGTACCTGACGAGGCGCGATGCTCGGGGCGCGATCCGGACCGCGCCCCCACACAGCCCCTCGCTCCACTCGCGCAAGGAGGCATTCCCCCATGCCAGTTCCACGGATACGGCTGCGCCGCGCGGTCTCGCTGCTCACCCTCGGCGTGCTGGGCCCGGCGCTCACCACCGCGATGGCCGCACCCGCGATCGCCGCCCCGGCCGGGCAGCCGGCCCAGTACCGGGCCGAGGCCCAGGACCGGGCCGCGCACCAGGTCCGCCAGGCTGCCGCGCCCGGCAGCACGGCCGACCTGGCCGGCACGTACAAGAAGCTCAACATCACCATGCAGCAGCAACAGCAGACCAACTGGTGCTGGGCGGCGAGCGGGAACACCATCGCCACCTGGTTCGGCTACAACTACAGCCAGAACCAGTTCTGCAACGCCGCGTTCGGCCGCTCCGTCAACTCCAGCTGCCCCAACAGCCAGGCCACGCTGGGCGATGTGCAGAACGGGCTGAGCTGGGTCGGCATCAACCCGGGTTCGTACGTCAACGGGTACCTGAACTACGGCACCGTGCAGTCCGAGGTGAACGCCAACCGCCCCATCGAGACGCGCATCCAGTGGAGCTCGGGCGGCGGCCACATGCACGTCCTGTACGGCTACGACACCGGGAGCAACTGGGTCTACTGGGGCGACCCTTGGCCCTCCAACTATCGCTACAACTGGGCGGATTACCAGTACTACGTGAACAACGACACGTTCTCGTGGACCCACTCCCTGTACCGGATCGGCGCGTGAGGGCGACCATGACCGAGATCAAGAGCCGCCGTCGGGCCGCCACCTCCGCCGCCTCCACGGCCGCCGTCACCGTCCTGCTCACCGCCGGTCTCGCGCTGGCGCTCGCCCCGGCCGCGCACGCGGACTCCCCGTCCGCCCCGGCCCCGGTGCCCGCCGCCGAGCTGGCGCAGGCCCGCAGCGCCGTCCAGGACGCGGCCGTCCTCGACAAGGTCGGCCACTTCTTCGCCCGCAAGGGCGTCCCGCCGACCCGGCAGCTGACCATCGGCGCCGCCGAGGAGGCCCGGGCGGCGAGCGAGGCCGCGCCGCGGCTGGCCGGCGACACGGTGCCGGTGTACCTGCTGGACCCGGGCTTCGTGGCCGGCACCCCGGGCGCACCGGTGGCGAAGGCCGAGTTCACCGCCAGCAAGGTGGTCGCGGCGGACGGGCAGAGCGCCTCGGTCTGGACCGTGCGGCAGGGC
Organism: Kitasatospora sp. NPDC127116; assembly: GCF_042677365.1. Classification (NCBI taxonomy): domain Bacteria; kingdom Bacillati; phylum Actinomycetota; class Actinomycetes; order Kitasatosporales; family Streptomycetaceae; genus Kitasatospora; species Kitasatospora sp. NPDC127116. Next base: position 536 of record NZ_JBHXTL010000102.1, on the reverse strand, counting down.
GGCGCCTGGAAGGTCGTCAACATCGCCTCGGGCGGTGACGAGAGCGACTACGCGGCGAAGGCGGCGGGCAGCGGCGGCGGCACCGCCTTCCGCGAGCCGCAGGTCAACGCCTGGTACGTGCTGCGCGACGGCCGGGTGCTGCCGCTGGACGACGAGGCCCGGCGCTCGGTGGGCGCGGGCGGGGTCACCCTGGCCGCGTACCAGCAGCTGGTGCACCAGCGGTACGGGGACAAGCTGCCCGGTTCGGCGTACGACCGGTCGGGCGAGGGCGGCGGCTACCAGGTGGACGCCGCGCCGGAACTCGCCGCCGTGGCGCAGGCCCCGCAGGCCCCGGGCGGCGGTTCGGAGCTGCCGGCCGTGACGGCGGCGGCCGCCCTGGGAGCCACCGCTCTGGTGGGCGCGGGTGCCGTGCTGCGGCGGAGGACGGGCGTCCGCCGCGGCTGACGGCGGGCGGGGTCCGGTCGGTCGGGCCGGGCCCCGCTGCCCGCACGCGTGATGAACCCGCAGGCGTGATGAACCCGTGCACCGAACAGAAG
>NZ_JBHXTL010000101.1:0-37674 GCF_042677365.1 Kitasatospora sp. NPDC127116 | reverse complement strand
ACGGCCCCCGTCCGCCCGCTGCTGCACGGCGGGCGGGGAAGTGACGCGGCTCACAGCGGGCCCCGGCCGCCTCCCCGGCTGTCCCAGGCCGTCCCATCCGTCGAAGGGCACACCGCCATGCTCACCACCGACTTCCCCATCGGCTCGCCCTGCTGGATCGACCTGGGCAGCCCGGACATCCCCGCCACGGCCGCGTTCTACAGCACGGTCTTCGGCTGGACGTTCCTGGAGATCCCCGACACCGGTGGCTACGGCTTCGTCCAGCTGAACGGGAAGACCGTCGGCGCGATCGGCTCGCTCAACGAGGGTGACCCGTCCACCTGGACGACGTACTTCCGCAGCTCCGACGCGGACGCCACCGCCAATGCCGTCCGGCAGGCCGGCGGCAAGGTCCTGGTCGAGCCGATGGACGTGATGCAGGAGGGCCGACTGGCGCAGTTCTCGGACCCGCAGGGCGCCCGGTTCGCCGTCTGGCAGTCCGGCAACACCAAGGGCCTGGACGCCGTGTCGGAGGAGGGCGCCCTGGTCTGGGCCGAACTGCACACCTCCGACCAGGACGGCGCCTTCGCCTTCTACCGGCAGCTGTTCGGCTGGCGGGTGGAGAACTTCGAGCCGTCGCCGGGCATGACCTACCGGGTGCTCTCCACCGCCGAGGGCGACCAGCGGGACACCAGCTTCGGCGGCATCGCCCCGACGATGTCCCCGGAGCAGCCCTCCGCCTGGACGCCGTACTTCGCCGCCGAGGACGTGGACGCGGTGATCGCCAGGGCGACGGCGGCCGGCGGCTCGGTGCTGATGCCGGCCGCGGACGTGGAGAACGTCGGCCGGCTGGCCTGGCTGGCGGACCCGAACGGCGCCCCCTTCGCGCTGATCAAGGGCGAGCCCCAGGAGTCCTGAGGGTGCGGCGAGGGCCCGCGGTTCCGGGAACCGCGGGCCCTCGTCACGCACGGAACGCGCACGGAACGCGCGCGCCGAACGTCAGCGCACACGCAAACGAACACTCCGAACGTCAGCGCACGCGCGGAACGCACACGCACGCGCCGAACGTCAGCGCACCGGGTGCCCGGCCTCGCGCAGCGCGCCCTTGACGTCGCCGATCCGCAGGTCCCCGAAGTGGAACACGCTGGCGGCCAGCACCGCGTCCGCGCCCGCCTCGACGGCCGGCGCGAAGTCGGCGAGCCTGCCCGCTCCGCCGGAGGCGATCACCGGCACCGAGACGGCCTTGCGCACGGCCCGGATCATCTCCAGGTCGTAGCCGTCCTTGGTGCCGTCGGCGTCCATCGAGTTGAGCAGGATCTCGCCCGCGCCCAACTCGGCGGCGCGGCCCGCCCATTCGACGGCGTCCAGGCCGGTGCCCTGCCGCCCGCCGTGCGTGGTGACCTCGTAGCCCGACTCGGTCTCCGTCCCGGGCGGGCAGCGCCGGGCGTCCACCGAGAGCACCAGGACCTGCCGGCCGAAGCGCTTGGCGATCTCGCGGATCAGCTCGGGCCGGGCGATGGCCGCGGTGTTGACGCCGACCTTGTCGGCGCCGGCCCGCAGCAGCTTGTCGACGTCCTCGACGGCACGGATGCCGCCGCCCACCGTCAGCGGGATGAAGACCTGCTCGGCGGTGCGGCGGACCACGTCGTAGGTGGTCTCCCGGTCGCCGGAGGAGGCGGTGATGTCGAGGAAGGTGAGCTCGTCGGCGCCTTCGGCGTCGTAGAGCTTGGCCATCTCGACCGGGTCGCCGGCGTCGCGCAGGTTCTGGAAGTTGACGCCCTTGACCACCCGCCCGGCGTCGACGTCCAGGCAGGGGATGACACGTACTGCGAGGGTCACGGCTGTTCGCCTTCCAGGGCTTCCAGGGTTTCCAGTGCTTCCAGGGTCTTCGCCAGCCCGGACCGGTAGGCGTCGAGCTCGATCTCGACCATCATCCGGGAGTCGATGAGTCCCTCGACCACCACCATGGTGGCCGCCGGGCGTGCGGCGTCGAAGAGTTCACGGTGGGCGCGGCCCACCTCCTCGGCGTCGCGGACGTGGGTGATGTACATCCGGGTGCGGACCACGTCGTCGATGGTCAGACCGTACGCGGCCAGGGCCTTGAGCCCGACGCCGAACGCGGCGAGGGTCTGCCGGTACGGGTCGCCCTCGTGCTCGATCCGGCCGTCCACCCAGGCGGTGGAGCCGGCCACGTGCACGTGGTCCCCCGCGGCGACCGCCCGGGAGTAGCCGAACTCGTCCTCCCAGGGGGAGAATCCGCCGACCCGGCCGCGCACGACCGCGCCGTGCCCGACCGCGCCGTGTTCGACCTCGCCGCGTACGATCCGACCATCCGTCATCCTGAAACCGCCTCCAGGGCCTCTTCGAGGGTGAACTTCTGCTCGTAGAGTGCCTTGCCCACGATGGCTCCCTCGACACCCTCACCGACGAGCGAGGAGATGGCGCGCAGGTCGTCGAGCGAGGAGACGCCGCCGGAGGCGACCACGGGCTTGGCGGTCGCGGCGCAGACGTCGCGCAGCAGCTGGAGGTTGGGGCCGGTCAGGGTGCCGTCCCGGTTGACGTCGGTGACGACGTAGCGGGCGCAGCCCTCCTGGTCGAGGCGCTCCAGCACCTCGAAGAGCTGGCCGCCGTCGCGGGTCCAGCCGCGGCCGCGCAGGGTGGTGCCGACGACGTCCAGGCCGACGGCGATCTTGTCGCCGTGCTCGGCGATGGCCTTGGCGACCCACTCCGGGGCTTCCAGGGCGGCGGTGCCGAGGTTGACCCGGGTGCAGCCGGTGGCGAGCGCGCGGGCGAGCGACTCGTCGTCGCGGATGCCGCCGGACAGCTCGACCTTGATGTCCAGCCGGCCGGTGACGTCGCGCAGCAGCTCGTAGTTGGAGCCGGTGCCGAAGGCGGCGTCCAGGTCGACCAGGTGCAGCCACTCGGCGCCGGCGTTCTGCCAGGCGAGGGCGGCGGCGAGCGGCTCGCCGAAGGAGGTCTCGGTGCCGGAGGCGCCCTTGACCAGGCGGACGGCCTGACCGTCCCGGACGTCGACGGCGGGCAGCAGTTCGAGGCTCATCAGATCCAACTCTCAGACAGTCAGAGGGTGTTGACCCAGTTGGTCAGCAGGGCGGCGCCGGCGTCACCGGACTTCTCGGGGTGGAACTGGGTGGCCCAGAGCGGGCCGTTCTCGACGGCCGCGACGAACGGCTGCCCGTGGGTGGCCCAGGTGACCAGCGGCGGGTTGATCCGCGCGCTGTGGGCCTCCAGTTCCCAGTGCCGCACCCCGTAGGAGTGCACGAAGTAGAAGCGGGTCTGCGGGTCGAGGCCGGCGAACATCCGGCTCTCCGCGGGCGCGTCCACGGTGTTCCAGCCCATGTGCGGGACGACGGGGGCGTCCAGCGGCTCCACGGTGCCCGGCCACTCGTCGCAGCCGGCCGTCTCCACGCCGTGCTCGACCCCCTTCTCGAAGAGGATCTGCATGCCGACGCAGATGCCCATGACCGGTCGGCCGCCGGCGAGCCGGCGGCCCACGATCCAGTCCCCGCGGACGGACTTGAGTCCGCGCATGCAGGCCTCGAAGGCGCCCACGCCGGGGACGAGCAGACCGTCCGCGGCCATCGCGGTGTCGTAGTCGGAGCTGACGGTGACGTCCGCTCCGGTCCGCTCCAGGGCGCGCTGCGCCGAGCGGAGGTTGCCGGAGCCGTAGTCGAGGACGACGACGTTCTTGCCCATGTTCAGGTGTCCAGTCTCTGTGCGGCGGGCGGCGGGTCCCGGGCGGCGGGTCTACAGGCGCAGGAGGCCGGAGGCCAGGCACATCACGGAGCCGAAGGCGAGCACCAGGATGACGCTCTTCGAGTGCTTCTGCTTCCAGAAGGAGATGACTCCGCCGGCCAGGAAGAGGCCGACGAAGATGAGGATCATCGCGGTATTGCTCACAGCGCACCCTTGGTCGACGGGAGGATTCCGGCCGCGCGCGGGTCGCGCTCGGCGGCGTAGCGCAGCGCCCGGGCCAGCGCCTTGAACTGGCACTCCACGATGTGGTGCGCGTTGCGCCCGTACGGCACGTGGACGTGCAGCGCGATCTGCGCCTGGGCCACGAAGGACTCCAGGATGTGCCGGGTCATCGTGGTGTCGTACGAGCCGATCATCGGCGCGATGCCCTCGGGCTCGGTGTGCACCAGGTACGGCCGGCCGGAGAGGTCCACGGTGACCTGGGCGAGCGACTCGTCCAGCGGCACCGTGCAGTTGCCGAAGCGGTAGATGCCCACCTTGTCGCCGAGCGCCTGCTTGAAGGCGGCGCCGAGCGCGAGGGCGGTGTCCTCGATGGTGTGGTGGGTGTCGATGTGCAGGTCGCCGTCGGTCTTGACGGTGAGGTCGAACAGGCCGTGCCGGCCGAGCTGGTCGAGCATGTGGTCGTAGAAGCCGACGCCCGTGGAGATGTCGGTCCTCCCGGTGCCGTCGAGGTCTATCTCGACCAGGACCGAGGTCTCCTTGGTGGTGCGCTCGACGCGTCCGATGCGGGACATGGGGGTTACAGCTCCTGACTGGCAGCGCGCGCGGAGCGTGCTCGATCAAGGGTGGGGGTGGGAGACGGGAGGGCGGTGCGGACGGCGTCCAGGAAGGCGTCGTTCTCGGCGGGCGTGCCGGCGGTGACGCGCAGCCACCCGGGGACGCCGTTGTCGCGGACCAGGACGCCCTGGTCGAGGATGGCCTGCCAGACCGCGTGGGTGTCGGCGAAGCGGCCGAACTGGACGAAGTTGGCGTCCGAGTCGGTGACCTCCAGGCCCATTCCCCGCAGCGCGTCGACCAGCCGGTCGCGCTCCTCCTTGAGCCGCCCGACGTACCCCAGCAGGGTGTCGGTGTGCTCCAGGCAGGCCAGCGCGGTGGCCTGGGTGACGGCCGACAGGTGGTACGGCAGGCGCACCAGCTGCACCGCGTCCACCACGGCCGGGTCGGCGGCCAGGTAGCCCAGGCGCAGTCCGGCCGCGCCGAAGGCCTTGGACATGGTGCGGCTGACCACCAGGTTGGGGCGGCCCTCGATCAGCGGCAGCAGCGAGGCGCGGTGCGAGAACTCGACGTACGCCTCGTCCACCACCACCAGGCTGGGCCGGGCGGCCTGCGCGGCCTCGTACAGCCGCAGCACGGTGTCGGCGTCCACGGCGGTGCCGGTCGGGTTGTTGGGTGAGCAGACGAACACCACGTTCGGCCGGTGCTCCGCGATGGCGGTGACGGCGGCGTCCACGTCGATGGTGAAGTCGTCGTTGCGCGGGCCGGAGATCCAGGCCGTGCCGGTGCCCCGGGAGATCAGCGCGTGCATCGAGTACGAGGGCTCGAAGCCGAGCGCGCTGCGGCCGGGGCCGCCGAAGGTCTGCAGCAGCTGCTGGAGCACCTCGTTGGAGCCGTTGGCCGCCCACACCTGCTCACGCCGGACGGGGAAGCCGGTGGTCTTCCCGAGGTACCCGGCGAGGCCCTCGCGCAGCTCGACCGCGTCCCGGTCGGGGTAGCGGTTCAGCCCGCGGGCGGCCTCGGCGACGCGCTCGGCGATCCGGGCGACCAGCTCCTCGGGCAGCGGGTACGGGTTCTCGTTGGTGTTCAGCTGGACGGGCACGTCCAGCTGCGGCGCGCCGTACGGGGACTGGCCGCGCAGCTCGTCCCGGATGGGCAGGTCGTCGATGCGAGTCATGGCAGTCACGCTCCCGGCACCGTCCAGTCGAAGCGGGCCTTGATGGCGTCCCCGTGCCCCGGCAGGTCCTCGGCGTTCGCCAGGGTGACCACGTGCGCGGCGACGTCCGCCAGCGCCTCCCGGTCGTACTCGACGACCTGGACGCCGCGCAGGAAGGTCTGCACCGACAGCCCGGAGGAGTGGCAGGCGCAGCCGCCGGTCGGCAGCACGTGGTTGGAGCCGGCCGCGTAGTCGCCCAGCGAGACCGGGGTCCAGCGGCCGATGAAGATCGCGCCGGCGTTGACCACCCGGGCCGCCACGGCGTGGGCGTCGCGGGTCTGGATCTCCAGGTGCTCGGCCGCGTACGCGTTGACCACGGCGAGGCCCTGCTCCAGGTCGTCGACCAGGATGATGCCGGACTGCCTGCCGCCCAGCGCTTCGGCCACCCGCTCGCCGTGCTTGGTCCTCGCGACCTGCACGGCCAGCTCGGCCTCGACCGCGTCGGCCAGTGCCGGGGAGTCGGTGACCAGCACCGAGCCGGAGGTCGGGCCGTGCTCGGCCTGGCTGATCAGGTCGGCGGCGACGTCGGACGCCAGCGCGCTGTCGTCGGCGAGGACGGCGATCTCGGTCGGGCCGGCCTCGGAGTCGATGCCGATCCGGCCGGCGAAGTAGCGCTTGGCGGCGGCCACGTAGATGTTGCCCGGGCCGGTGACCATGTTCACCGGCGCGCACTCCTCGGTGCCGAGGGCGAACATCGCGACCGCCTGGGCGCCACCGACGGCGTACACCTCCTCCACGCCGAGCAGCGCGCAGGCCGCCAGGATGGCCGGGTGGACGCGGCCGCCGAACTCCTTCTGCGGCGGCGAGCTGACGGCGATGCCCCGGACGCCCGCCGCCTGGGCCGGCACCACGTTCATCACCACGGAGGACGGGTAGACCGCCAGCCCGCCCGGCACGTACAGGCCGACCCGCTCGACCGGCACCCAGCGCTGGGTGACCGTGCCGCCCGGCACCACCTGGGTGGTGTGCCCGGTGCGGCGCTGGTCCGCGTGCACGGCGCGGGCCCGGCGGATCGACTCCTCCAGCGCGGCCCGGACCTTCGGGTCCAGCGTCTCCAGTGCCGCGGTCAGCTGCTCGGCCGGGACCCGGGTCGACTCCAGCCGGACGCCGTCGAAGCGCTCGGTGATCTCGATCAGCGCCGCGACCCCGCGATGGCGTACGTCCTCGGCGATCGGCCGCACCTTCTCCAGGGCGGCCGCGACGTCGAACTCGGCACGGGGCAGCAGGTCACGCGGGTCGTCCAGCGAGCCGCGGAGGTCGATTCGAGAGATCACGCCACCCAGTGTAAGGAGTGGCCGGAACCGCTGGTCCCGCATTTCAGTCCGTGATACGAAGGGCGAGACGACCGGGGGGACGGGGGAAACATGGCGGAGCGTGCTCCGGAGGGCTGGAACGGGGTCGAGCGGAGGCTCTGGGAGGCCTACCGCGAGGGCGAGATCCTGGACCTCCGTACGGGCGAGGCGGAGGCCGACGACCCCTTCGGCGACGCCGTCTGGGGCCCCGAGCGCACCGTCCGCGCCGAGGTGCTCGCCCACCTGCTGCTGGCCGGCCCGGAGCCCGCCGCCGGGCGGGTCGCCTCGCTGCGGCTCAGCGGCGTGCTGGTCACCGGGGCGCTCAAGCTGGCCGGCGCCGACATCGACCGCTACGTCGAGGTCCACGGCTGCCGCTTCGACCAGAAGATCCTGATGTCCGAGGCCGTGGCCTCGACGCTGCGCTTCGTGGGCTGCCTCATCCCCCGGCTGGAGGCCTCCCGGCTCTCCACCACCGGCGACCTCCACCTGGCCCGCTGCCGCGTCCCCGAGGGCATCCGGCTCACCGACTCCAAGATCGGCACCGACCTGCTGCTCAACCAGACGGTGGTCGGCGGCGACCGCTTCGCCCGTGCCGTCTCCGCCGACGGGATCACCGTCAACCAGGACTTCGAGGCCGAACGCCTGGAGACCACGGGCGAGTTGAGCATACGGACGGCCAGGATAGGCGGCCGGCTCTCGCTGCGCGGCGCCCAGCTGCGCGCCGTCCCGGAGAAGAACCGCATCTGCTTCAACGCCGTCCGGGTCAGTGTCGGCCACACCCTGTACCTGACCGGCTCCGCCGACCGCGGCTGGTCCGGCGCCCGCGGCTACTACGGCTCCGGCTACGGCGAGTACCCGCCGCCGGACGGCCCGGTCACCCCGTTCCGCGCCTGGGGCCAGGTCCGCCTCTCCGACTCGCGCTTCGACAGCGCCTGCCTGATCTCCGGCGAGTTCCACCTGGCGGACACCGACGAACTCGCGCTGAGCCGCATCCAGACCCCCGAGCTGCGCTTCACCTGCAAGTTCCGCCCCACCGGCACCGTCTCGCTCTCCCGCGCCCGGGTCGGCAACCTGGTCGACGCCCCGGAGGCGTGGCCGCTCGGCAAGCACCTGCGCCTCACCGGCTTCGTGTACGAGAACCTGCGTCCGGCCCGTCCCTTCACCGTCCAGCAGCGGATCGCCTGGCTGGAGGGCTCCTCGGTGGACTTCCAGCCGGAGTCCTACGAGCAGCTCGCCGCCGCCCTGCGCCGCGACGGCGCCGACGACGACGCCCGCGAGGTGCTGTACGCCAAGCAGCGCCGGCGCCGGCGCACCCTGCCGCTGCCCGCCCGGGTCTGGGGCGCGGTCCAGGACGTCACCGTCGGCTACGGCTACCGGCCCGGCCGGGCGGGACTGTGGCTGCTTCTCGCCTGGATCCTCGGCAGCGTCTGGTTCGCCACCCACCCCCTGGAGCCGCTCAAGGCCGACGAGCGCCCGCACTGGAACCCGGTGCTGTACACCCTCAACCAGCTGCTGCCGATCGTGGACCTCAACCAGGGCGGCTGGAACCCCGCGGGCCTCACCCAGTGGATCTCCGCCGGGCTGGTCGTGATCGGCTGGCTGCTCGCCTCCACGGTCGTCACCGGCGCCACCAGGATGCTCCAGCGCGGCTGAGCCGGCCGACGGGCCGACGGCGGTCGGCGATCGGCCCGTCGGCGGCCGCCTCGTCGACGGCCGACCCCGCAGACCGTGCGACAAGGCCCCCGCCCGGGGAACTACGCTGTCCGCCGTGACAGAACGGCTGCCGCTCTTCCCGCTGAACACCGTGCTCTACCCGGGCCTGGTGCTGCCCCTGAACGTCTTCGAGGAGCGCTACCGCCGTCTCGTCGCCGACCTGCTCGAACAGTCCGAGGACACCCCCCGGCGGTTCGGCGTGCTCGCGATCAGGGACGGCCGGGAGGTCGCCCCGGTCAGACCCGAGGGCGGCCCGGCCGGCCCGCTGGACGGCCTCGGCACCGCCACCGGGGACCCCTTGGAGGCGATGTTCCACATCGGCTGCGTCGCCGACATCGCCTCGGTCGAGCACCAGCCGGACGGCCGCTACGAGCTGCTGGTCACCGGCACCACCCGGTTCCGGCTGCGCTCGGCGGACGTCTCCGGCCCGTACCTGACCGGTGAGATCGAGTCGATCGAGGAGCGCCCCGGCGAGGGCTCCGGCGCGCTGGCCTCCGAGGTCGAGCGGGCGTTCCGGGTCTACCAGAAGCGCCTGGCCGGCGCCCGCGAGGCCAGCACCGTCGGCCACCAGGAGCTCCCGGACGACCCTCAGGTGCTCTCCTACCTGGTCGCCGCCGCCTCGGTGTTCGAGACCCCGGTCAAGCAGCAGCTGCTCGCCTGCCCGGACAACGCCCAGCGGCTGCGCGCCGAACTCGACCTGCTGCGCCGCGAGAGCGCCGTCCTCAGCTGGCTGCCCTCGCTGCCCGCCACCGACCTCACCCGCCAGCGCTTCAGCCCCAACTGACCGAGGACCCCGAGGACCCGACATGGCCAAGAAGCCCAGGAAGGGCGGCCAGGGCACGCCCGCCACCGTCGCCCTGGAAGCCGCCGCCGTCCCGTTCACCGTGCACGCCTACGACCACGACCCGGCCGCCGCCTCCTACGGCGGCGAGGCCGCCGAGGTCCTCGGCATCGCCCCCGAGCGGGTCTTCAAGACCCTCGTCGCCGACGTGGACGGCACCCTCACCGTCGGCGTGGTCCCGGTCGCCGGCCAGCTCGACCTCAAGGCCCTGGCGGCGGCCGTCGGCGGCAAGCGCGCCGCCATGGCCGACCCGGCCGCCGCCGAGCGCAGCAGCGGCTACGTCCTCGGCGGCATCTCCCCGCTGGGCCAGCGCCGCCCGCTGCGGACCGTCGTCGACGCCAGCGCGCTCGGCCACCCCACCGTCTACGTCTCGGCGGGCCGCCGCGGCCTCGAAGTCGAACTGGCCCCGGGCGACCTCGTCACCCTCACCAGGGCCAGCACCGCCCCCATCGCCCGCTGAGCGCTGCCGAGCACCTTCCGGGCCCTGCCGAGCGCCCCCGGAGCCCCTCCCCCGCGAAAGCGGCGGCTCGGGGGCTCGGGGGACGACGCGTACGTCAGTGCCCCGTACCGCTCCCCGTTCCCGTCCCCGGCTGCGACCCCGCTCCCGGGTACGGCCCGGCCCACGGCCCCGTCGGCGCCCCCGCCGGAGGCACCCCCAGCGGCGACTGCGCCACCGGCGCCCAGTACGGCGGCGGGTCCTCCTCGCGCTTCCCGAACGCCGCCGAGAGCAGGAGCAGCACCACCATCGCCGTCATCGGCCAGACCAGCAGCGCACCCAGTGCACCCAGGTCGATGCCCGCGTCGAAGTGCCCGCCGTTGCCGACCCGCCGGGCCTCGCCGATCAGGTCGTTGCCCGGCCCGAGCCAGCGCCCGATCCGCCAGGCCCCGATCGACCCGAGCAGCCCGCCGACGGTCAGCCCCAGCGCGACCGCGATGCCGCCGCCGCGCCTGCGGGTGATCAGGAAGGCGCCGAGCGCGGTCAGGATCCCGGCCCCCAGGCAGATGAGCACGAACACCGCGTCGGCGCCGGCCCGCTGCTCCCCCTCGGGGTCGGCGTAGAGGATGCGGTCCCCGTCCACCACCAGCGGCACCTTCGGCGCCAGCCAGGCCCACAGCCCGGCCACCACCAGACCGGCCACCAGGCAGGCGACCACGACCCCCGCCCCGACCCGGACCTCCGGCAGCAGCCGCTGCCCCAGCGGGGTCGTCCCGTGCCCGAGGGCGGTGGCCCCGTACGGCGGCGCGAACGGGTCGGACGCTGCGTCCGGCACCGCCTGCGCATCGCGCGCGTCGTGCACGCCGTGCGGGCCGTGCACGTCGGCGGGGGCGGGATCCGGAGGTGTGTTCGGTACGGTCACGGACCCCATCGTTTCACGACGGCCACTCGAACGACCCACCACCGTACCGACCGCCGTACCGGGCCCGCACCGGCCCGTGCCGCCCGGGACCGGGCAGCGACCGCGGGACGGCCCGCCGCGCAACGCCCTACCGCGAGACCGCCCGCCGGTACGCCCAGGTGGCGACGGCCAGCGACACCACGCCCACCCCCGCGCAGACCGCCAGGTCCCCGAGCACCAGCGCCCAGTCCGGATCCGGCGCGAACGTCCGCGCGAAGGCGTCCACCCCGTACGTGGACGGCAGCAGGTCCCGCAGCCACTGCACCGGCTGCGGCAGGTGGTTCACCGGCAGCACGCCCAGCAGCAGGGCCGCCGACATCCCGAGCTGCCCGAGCATCGTCGCGATCTCCTGGCGCGGCGCCAGCAGGCCGCAGGCCGCTCCCAGCCCGGACAGCGCGGCCCCGGCCAGCGGCACGACCGCCAGCAGCACCCACAGCTGCCCGAGCGGCAACCCGAACATCACCGCCCCGAACACCGCCGTGACGAGCGTCCCGGGCAGGGTGAAGGAGGCGTACGCGGCGGCCGCCCCCAGCACCACCGAGGCGGCCGGCACCGGCAGCGTCGCGTAGTGGTCGAGCCCGCCGGTGGCCCGCAGCTTCCCGAAGTACTGGGCGAGCAGGTTCAGCGCGACGAAGGCCACCACCAGCACGCTCGACCCGGCGACCACCGACCGCGCCTCCGAGGACTGCCCGGCGTCCACCACGCCCCGCATCATCACCAGGATGCCCACGGACTGGAAGGTGGCCACGAACAGCAGCGGGATGCGCGCCACCCGTGCCCGGGCGAGCTGCGCCCGGTACACGGCCGCGAGCGCCGGCAGCAGCCTGGCCGCGGGGGCGAGCGGAGCGGGGGCGGCCGTGGACCGGTCGGTCCGCGGGGGCACCGAGAGCAGCGTCACTTGGCCAGTCCTCCGTGGCGGCCGCCCAGCTTGAGGTACGCGTCCTCAAGGCTCGGGGTGGCGAGGGTGAAGTCGTCGAGGGCGGCGAAGGCCGGGCCGGTGGTGACGGCGGCGACCAGTTCGCGGGCCTGCTCGGGGGTGGTGCGGACGGTCCAGCGGCGGCCGGTGCACTCGGCCCGCTCGCGCAGCGCGGCGACGGCGGGCACGCCGACCGGCGCCTCGTCCCGCCAGACCAGGTCGAGCCGGACGTCACCGTCCACCAGCGCCTTGAGCCCGCCGGGCGTGTCGCAGGCGATCACCCGGCCGTCGTCCACCACGGCGACCCGGTCGAGCACCGTCTCCGCCTCGATCACGTTGTGGGTGACCAGCAGCACCGTCGTCCCGTGCTCGGCGCGCCGCCGGTCCACGGCGCTCCACACGGCCCGCCGGGCGACGGGGTCCATGCCGGTGGTGGGCTCGTCCAGGACGAGCAGCGGCCGGTCCCCCACCAGGGCGGCCGCGAAGCAGGCGAGCCGCCGCTGTCCGCCGGACAGCATGGCGAGCGGCCGGGTGGCGATCGGCTCCAGCCCGAGCTCCGTCAGCACGTCCGCGGCCGTACCGCGGGCCTGGGCCCGGGTGAGTCCGCGCAGCCGTCCGGTGGTCTCGGCGGCGAGCGCCACCGTCAGCTCGTCCAGCGCGGTGGATTCCTGCCCGAGGTAGCCGAGCAGCCGGGCGGCCCGCTCGGGGTGCCGCACGATGTCGTGGCCGAAGAGTTCGACGGATCCCGAGTCGGGGCGCAGCAGCCCGGTGAGCTGGCGCACCAGCGTCGACTTCCCGGCTCCGTTGGGCCCGAGCAGCCCGAAGATCTCGCCCCTGCGGACGGTGAGGGTGATCCCGTCGTTGGCCCGGATCTCGGTGGCGGCCGCGCCGCGCCCGCTGCGGTAGGTCCTGACCAGGTCGCGCACGACGGCGCACGGCTGGGGTTCCTCGGGTGCTCGCCCGGCCGTCTCGTTCACGACCGACGACTCTACGCGCTCGTACGGGCGAACCGGACAACGGGGCCCTGCCGACCCCCGGGCCGCCGACCGGCCGGCTCAGTCGTCGACGACCATCGACCCGCCCGGCACCCGGGCCGCCAGTTCCTTCCAGAACCCGGCCCGGATGGCGTAGCGGTCGTGCTCGTCGATCTGGTCGTCCTTGTGCGCCAGCAGCCCGAAGCGGGCGGCGTAGCGCAGCAGCTCGCCGTCCACCCGGTGCGGGATGCGCGGGTAGTCGGGCCAGAGCATGGTGAGTCTCTCGGTGTCGCCGACGCGGTCGCTCCAGCGGCGGGCGAAGACCTGTCCGACTTCGTGGGCGTCGCCGCCGATGGAGGTGATGTCCTCCTCGCGGTCGGCCCAGCGCTGCTCGGCGGTGGTGAGCTGGGCGAGTGTGGGCAGGCTGTCGCCGGCGGTGACGGCGGGCTCCGGGGCGGGCCGGTCCACCCAGCCGCGGTCGGAGGACCAGCGCAGCACCGGCCCGGCCTGCGCGACGGCCCCGTGCCCGTTGACCCCGTGCCCGTTCGCGGCGTGCCCGTTCGTGCCGTGGCCGGTGGCCCCGGGGCCGTTGGTCCCGTTCGCCGACGGGGTGATCGCGGTGACGGAGGAGGCCCTGCCGGCGAGGTCCTTCGGCGTCGGGACGACCTTGAGCGCGGCCGCGGCCGGCTGCGGCCGGCCGTCGGCGTCGGGGTCCGCTCCCGCCGAGGCCGCGGCGGGGGCCGCGGCGGCCGAGGCGGCGGCCACCGGACGGACCACCGGCGGCACCACGGTGGGCAGGACGGCGGGCGGTGCGGCGGGCGGGGCGGCGAGGATCTTGGCGATCTCCTGCCGGGCCCCCGGGGCCGGGAACATGCTGGAGTGCTCCCGCAGCGAGAAGGACCCCTCGATCCACTCCCGGTCCAGCACCCGCCGCTCGTCCGCCTCGCCGACCAGGTCCTCGGACTGGTTGAAGTCGCCGTCGGCGGCCTGCAGGGCCCACAGGTGGACGGCCACCCCGTGTTCCTTGGCGGTCATCATGCCGGGCAGCAGGTCCCCGTCACCGGTGATCAGCACGACGTCGGCGCAGGCCCGGTTGCGGGCGAGTTCGGAGAGTTCGGCGTGCATCGCGGCGTCCACGCCCTTCTGCACCCAGCGCCCCTCGGCCCGGGTGAGCGCGCCGAGCCGCACGGTGACCCGGGGCAGTACCCGCAGCCGCCGGTGCTCGGGCATCGGGCGCCGGTCGGGCGCGGCGTCGAACCAGTAGATCCGCAGCAGCGGCAGCCCGGTCTCGGCCTCGGCGCGCTCGCGCAGTGCGGTGATCAGGGCGGTGTGGTTCACCGTGACCTTGGACCGGGACGGATCCCCGGCGAGCAGGCTGGCGGCGGCGCCCAGCAGATATCCGGCGTCCACCAGGACGACACAGCGGTCCATCGCGCACCTCTTTTCGCTCGCCCTCGGAATCAGTCGGGTGGGTCGATTCGGGAATGGGCGGTCCTCCCGCCGTCCGGGCGTGCCGAGGTGAGGGGCCCCCGTCGTCGCCCGATCGTTGGGTCACCTTTTACCCCCGGTTCGCCCGCCGAACCTCGCCGGTTGTCCCGGCGCCGCAACAGCCGCCCCGGCGCGGAGCGAACAAAAGCGAGGGCGGGCCCCGTACAACGACGAGGCCCGCCCGAGGTCACGCGGCGGTGTTCCGACCGGTGGACGCCGGTGGTCCGGCCCGGGGGTCCGGCCCGGGGGTCCGGCCGCGCAGGACCGGAGGCGCTCAGCCCCTGAGCTCGGCGGCGACCAGCTCGGCCAGCTGGACGGCGTTCAGCGCGGCGCCCTTGCGCAGGTTGTCGTTCGAGACGAACAGCGACAGTCCGTTGTCCACCGTCTCGTCCACCCGGATGCGGCCGACGTAGCTCGGGTCCCGGCCGGCGGCCTGGAGCGGGGTGGGGATGTCGGACAGCTCGACGCCGGGGGCGCCGCTGAGCAGCTCGACGGCGCGCTCGGGGCTGATCGGGCGCTCGAAGCGGGCGTTGATCTGCAGCGAGTGGCCGGAGAACACCGGGACGCGCACGCAGGTGCCGGCGACCTTCAGCTCCGGGATGCCGAGGATCTTGCGGCTCTCGTGGCGGAGCTTCTGCTCCTCGTCGGTCTCGTTGGAGCCGTCGTCCACGACGGAGCCGGCCAGCGGCACCACGTTGAAGGCGATCGGCCGCTGGTAGACCTTGGGCTCCGGGAACTCGACGGCGCCGCCGTCGTGGGCGAGCGCGGCGGCGCCCAGCTCGACGACCTTGGCGGCCTGGTCCTGGAGCTCGGCGACGCCGGCCACGCCGCTGCCGGAGACGGCCTGGTAGGTGGAGACGACGAGCGCGGCCAGGCCGGCCTCCTCGTGCAGCGGGCGCAGCACGGGCATGGCGGCCATGGTGGTGCAGTTCGGGTTGGCGATGATGCCCTTGGGGCGGTCCGCGACGGCCTCCGGGTTGACCTCGGAGACGACCAGCGGGACCTCGGGGTCGCGGCGCCAGGCGGAGGAGTTGTCGATCACGACGGCACCGGCCGCGGCGACCTTGGGGGCCAGGGCCTTGGAGGTGGAGCCGCCGGCCGAGAAGATCACGATGTCCAGGCCGGTGTAGTCGGCCGTGGCCGCGTCCTCGACGGTGACCTCGGTGCCCTGCCAGGGCAGCGTGCGTCCGGCCGAGCGGGCCGAGGCGAACAGCCGCAGCTGCTCCACCGGGCCCAGTCCGCCTTCACGACCAGCGCGCTCCGCCAGGATCTCGCGGACCACGCCGCCGACCTGGCCGGTGGCACCGACAATGCCGATCTTCATCTCCGACTACTCCTCTGAATGGTGCTGTTCACAGCCGCACTCTGCCCATCATGCCTTGTCACGCGGGTGGGGCGGCCTGGTGTTCCACGGTGTGAGAGGCCGCCCGGACGACCCCTACTGGTCCAGACCACTGGCGAGGGCCAGCGCGGCGTCGACCTCCGCCCGCCCGGCCGGCAGCAGCGGCAGCCGCACGTCCGGGGTCGGGATGCGGCCCTGGGCGTGCAGCACGCCCTTGGTCACCGACGGGTTCGGCGCCGTGAAGGCGGACAGCGCCAGCCCGGTCAGCCGGTGCCCGAGCGCCCGCGCCCGCGCCACGTCCCCGGCCTGCCAGGCCTCGGCCAGCTCGACGAACCGGGCGGTCGCCAGGTGGGCGGAGGCGAGGATGCCGCCGGCCGCGCCCAGCGCCAGCATCGGCGAGAGGAACGCGTCCTCGCCGGTGAGGAAGGCGAATCCGGCGGGGGCGTCGGCGAGCAGCTCGGCGGCCGCCTGGTCCAACCCTCCGGTCGCGTACTTGACGCCCACCACGCCCTCGATCGCGGCGAGTTCGCGCAGCGCGGCGGTGGAGAGCTGCTGCCCGGTGCGGTACGGGATGTGGTAGACGATCAGCGGCAGCGGGCTGCTCGCGGCCAGTGCCCGGAAGTGCGCGACCGTCCCCGCCTCGCCGGCCCGGACGAAGGACGGCGTGGTGACCAGCGCCGCCGCCCGCGGCACCCGCGCGCCGAGCGCGGCCAGCGCCTCGCCGACGGCCCGGGTGTCGCCGCCGGAGGCTCCGACGGTCAGCTGCGCCCCGCGCGCGGCGCAGGCGGCCGCGGCGACGTCCACCACCGCGTCCCGCTCCTCGGCGGTCAGCGCGGCCGGCTCGCCGGTGGTGCCGAGCGCGACCAGCCCGGCCGCCCCGGCGTCCAGGACCTCGTGCGCCAGCTTCTCCAGCGCGTCGAGGGCGACGGAGCCGTCGGCGGCGAAGGGGGTGATCAGGGGGACGTGGATGCCCTTGAGTTCCATGTCCACGATCCTGCGGCCCGTCGATCGCCCAGGTCCAGTTCATATTTCCGACGCTTCTCGTAAGCTGAGCCGATGCTCGACTAGGCTGGCCCGATGCTGGACGTCCGACGCCTGCGCCTGCTGCGCGAACTCGCCCACCTCGGCACCATCGCGGCCGTCGCCGAGGCGCTCTCCTTCAGCCCTTCGGCGGTGTCCCAGCAGCTGTCCGTCCTGGAGAAGGAGGCGGGCGTCCCGCTGCTGGAGCGCACCGGGCGGCGGGTCACCCTCACCCCGGCCGGGCTGGGCCTCGTCCGGCACGCCGAGGCGGTGCTCGCCCTGCTGGAGGAGGCCGACGCCGAACTCGCCCACACCAAGCGGGGGTTGGCGGGCCCGCTGCGGATCGGCACCTACCCGTCGGCGGCCCGGGCGATCATCCCGGCGGTGCTCGCCGAACTGGCCGGCTGGCACCCGGGGCTGGAACCGATGGTCACCGAGGTGGACCCGGCGGCCGTCGGCGCGGCCCTGCGGGCGGGCGAGCTGGACGTGGCGCTGGTGCACGAGTACGACCTCGTCCCGGCCGACCCGGAGCCGGGCCTCGCGGTGACCCGCCCGGTCTTCACCGAGCCCATGTACCTGGCCGCCCGCACCCCGGGCACCGTCGCCGAGCAGCGCGGCGCCCCGTGGATCATGTCCCCGCCCGACACGCTCTGCCACACCATGGCCGTCCGGGCCTGCGAGGCGGCGGGCTTCGCGCCGCGCATCCGGCACCAGATCGACGACTTCACCACCGTGCTGGCCCTGGTCGCGGCCGGCCAGGGCGTCGCCCTGGTCCCCCACCTGGGCACGGCCGGCCTCCCGCCCGGGGTCGTCCTCACCCGCCTGCCGATGTACCGCCGCACCCGCGCCGCCTTCCGCGCCGGCGCCGGCTCCCACCCGGCCATCTCCGCCTTCGTCTCCGCCCTGCACACGGCCGTCCCGCCGGGCCTGGGCGGCGGCAGCTGAGCCGGAGCCCCCGGGAGTGGCTCCTCCCCGGACGCGAAAGGCCCGGGGCGCCCACCGCGACGGGTGCCCCGGGCCTTTCGCCTCCGCGCTAACCCGCCAGACAGCTCGGCCCGAGCAGCTGCTTCAGGTCCCCGAACAGCGCCGGGTCCGACTTCACCCGGTGCCGGTCCAGTCGCAGCACCGTGGTCTTGTTGCGGCCCTCCAGCCGCACCCGCACCTCGGTGGTGCCGCGGTGGCTGCCCAGCACCTCGCCGAGCCGGGCGACCAGCGGCGGGGTGACCTTCCCGCTCGGGATGTTGATGACGATCGGCGCCTCGGCGTGCGCGTTCGACAGGTCGGGGACGGACAGCTCCATCCCCATCAGCCGCGGCACGTCCTCCCGCTTGTCCAGCTTGCCGCGCACGAAGACGACGGCGTCCTCGACGAGCTGCGAGGAGACCAGCTGGTAGCTGGCCGGGAAGAACATGCAGTCGATCGAGCCCGCGAGGTCCTCGACGGTCGCGATGGCCCAGGCGTTGCCCTGCTTGGTCATCTTCCGCTGGAGGCCCGAGATGATGCCGCCGATGGTGATGATCGTCCCGTCCGGCCGCTCCGCGAGGTCCGCGACCGCGCAGTCCGCCTTGTCGGCGAGCACGTGCTCGATGCCGTGCAGCGGGTGCGAGGAGACGTACAGGCCGAGCATCTCCCGCTCCTGGGTGAGCAGGAAGGACTTCTCCCACTCCTCCTCGGAGAAGACGACGTCCAGGCCGAAGCTCGGCTCGTCGGCGGTGGCGTCGCCGCCGAAGAGGTCGAACTGCCCCTCGGCCTCCTTGCGCTTCACGCCGACGACGTTGTCGATCATCGGCTCGAACTGGGCGCTCAGGCCCTTGCGGGTGTGGCCGAGCGAGTCGAAGGCACCGGCCTTGATCAGCGATTCGACGGTCCGCTTGTTGCAGACCACCGACTCCACCTTGTCCAGGAAGTCGGGGAAGGACGCGAACTTCCCCTTCGCCTTCCGGGTCCGGATCATCGAATCGACCACCGGCCCGCCGACGTTGCGGATGGCGGTCAGGCCGAAGCGGACCAGGGTGTCACCGTGCGGGGTGAAGTCCGAGTCCGACTCGTTGACGTCCGGCGGCAGCACCTGGATGCCCATCTTGCGGCACTCGTTGAGGTAGACCGCGGACTTGTCCTTGTCGTCCTTGACGGAGGTGAGCAGGCCGGACATGTACTCGGCCGGGTAGTTGGCCTTGAGGTAGGCCGTCCAGTACGAGACCAGCCCGTAGCCGGCGGTGTGGGCCTTGTTGAACGCGTAGCCGGAGAAGGGGACGAGGACGTCCCACACGGCCTGGATGGCCGCGTCGGAGTAGCCGCGCTCGCGGCAGCCCTTCTGGAAGGGGACGAACTCCGCCTCCAGGATCTCCTTCTTCTTCTTGCCCATGGCCCGGCGCAGCAGGTCCGCCTGTCCGAGCGAGTAGCCGGCCAGGATCTGCGCGGCCTTCTGCACCTGCTCCTGGTAGACGATCAGGCCGTACGTCGGCCGGAGCACCTCCTCCAGGGGCTTCTCCAGCTCCGGGTGGATCGGGGTGATCTCCTGCTGGCCGTTCTTGCGCAGCGCGTAGTTGGTGTGGGAGTTGACGCCCATCGGGCCCGGACGGTACAGCGCCAGAACGGCGGAGATGTCCTCGAAGTTGTCGGGCTTCATCAGGCGCAGCAGCGAGCGCATCGGCCCGCCGTCGAGCTGGAAGACGCCGAGCGTGTCGCCGCGGGCGAGGAGTTCGTAGGTCGGCTTGTCGTCGAGCGGCAGCTTGAGCAGCTCGATCTTCTCGCCCTTGTTCTTCTCGATCGCCTTGACGGCGTCGTCCATGATCGTCAGGTTGCGCAGGCCGAGGAAGTCCATCTTGAGAAGGCCGAGGCCCTCACAGGTCGGATAGTCGAACTGCGTGATGGTGACGCCGTCGGTGTGCCGGGTCCAGACCGGGATGTGGTCGGTCAGCGGCTCGGCGGACATGATGACGCCGGCGGCGTGCACACCGGGCTGGCGGATCAGGCCCTCGATGCCGCGCGCGGTGTCGATGACCTTCCGGACGTCCGGGTCGGTCTCGTACAGCCCGCGGATCTCGCCGGCCTCGCTGTAGCGCGGGTGCGAGGAGTCGGTGATGCCGGAGAGCGGGATGCCCTTGCCCATGACGTCCGGCGGCATCGCCTTGGTGATCCGGTCGCCCATCGCGTACGGGTAGCCGAGGACGCGCGAGGAGTCCTTGATGGCGGCCTTCGCCTTGATGGTGCCGTACGTGACGATCATGGCGACCTTGTCGGATCCCCACTTCTCCGTCACGTAGCGGATCACGTCACCGCGCCGGCGCTCGTCGAAGTCGATGTCGACATCGGGCATGGAGATGCGCTCGGGGTTGAGGAAGCGCTCGAAGATCAGGCCGTGCGGGATGGGGTCGAGGTCGGTGATGCCCATCGCGTACGCGACCAGCGAGCCGGCCGCCGAACCACGGCCGGGACCCACCGCGATGCCCTGGCTCTTGGCCCACATGATGAAGTCGGCGACCACGAGGAAGTACGCCGGGAACCCCATCTGGATGATGGTGTCCATCTCGTACTCGGCGAGCTTCTTGTGCTCCTCGTCGTACCCGCCCGGGAAGCGCCAGTCCATCCCCTCCCAGACCTTGGACTTGAAGAAGTCCGCCTCGGACTCGAAGCCCTCCGGGATGGGGAAGCGGGGCATCAGGTTCTTGAACTTGAACATGCCCTCGGTGTCGACCCGGGAGGCGACGAGGAGCTGGCTGTTGCGGCAGCCCTCCTGCCAGGCGTCCGAGGAGTCGAGGGCGTACATCTCGGCGGCGGACTTGATGTAGTAGCCGGTGCCGTCGAAGCGGAAGCGGTCCGGGTCGGAGAGGTTCTTGCCGGTCTGGACGCAGAGGAGGAGGTCGTGCGCGCCGGCGTCGGCCTCGGTGGTGTAGTGCGAGTCGTTGGTGACGACCGGGGGGATGTTGAGCTTCCTGCTGATCTCCAGCAGCCCGTCGCGGACCCGCTTCTCGATGTCGAGGCCGTGGTCCATCAGCTCCAGGAAGTAGTTCTCCTTGCCGAAGATGTCCTGGTAGTCGGCGGCGGACTTCAGCGCCTCGTCGACCTGGCCGAGGCGCAGCCGGGTCTGCACCTCGCCGGACGGGCAGCCGGTGGTGGCCATCAGGCCGCCGGACAGCTCCGCGATCAGCTCCTTGTCCATCCGGGGCCACTTCACCAGCCAGCCCTCGGCGTAGGAGCGCGAGGTCAGCTTGAAGAGGTTGTGCAGGCCCTCCTTGTTGCGGGCCCAGATGGTCTTGTGGGTGTACGCGCCGGACGCGGAGACGTCGTCCCGCTTCTGGTGCGGCTGGCCCCACAGGATGCGCTTGGTGTTGGAGCGGGACTCCGGGGCGACGTACGCCTCGATGCCGATGACGGGGGTGATGCCCGCGTCGGTCGCCTGCCGGTGGAACTCGGCGGCGCCGTACATGTTGCCGTGGTCGGTCATCGCCACGTGGGTCTGCCCGAGGCGCTCGACCTCCTTGAACATCTGCTTCAGCCGGGCGGCACCGTCCAGCATCGAGTACTCGGTGTGGACGTGCAGATGCGCGAACGGCTGATCGCTCAAGGCGGGGCCTCCGGAGGCTCTGGTGCTGGTCTGGTGGGCCGGCGAACGCGCAGGTCACGGGGGAAACGCCCCGGAAATGGGTGTGGCCCGGAACACCTCTCGGGGTCCGGACCACCACTCACGCGTTCACGCGTCCACTCTAGCCCCCCACCGCCGGGTTGCCCCTCCTCCGGGAAGGCCTACCGGGCGAGCCCGGCGAGTCGTTCCGCGGCCGCCTCACGGACCTCCGGCTCCTCCATCGGATCGTCCCGCAGGAGGGCCAGGCGCTCCCGCACGTCGGGCCGGTCGGGGGCGTGCTCGACGGCGAGGAGCCGGGCTCGCGGCTCGCAGTCCCACAGCGACTCGGTGTACGCCTCGGCCATGCCCGGGGCCCCCATCGCCGACAACGCCTCCAGGTAGTCGGCACGCTCGTACGAGTGCGGGGTGCAGAGCCAGAAGCGGCGCAGCAGGGAGACGGCACCGGCCGCCTCCGGCCCGAAGCGGGCGAGGCGGGCGAGACCGCGCGCGAGCTCGTCCGGCCCGCACCAGGACCGGTCCACCCACCGCCGCTCCAGCTCGGCGATCAAGGCCGGCACGTCCCCCTCGTCACCGTGAGCGGCCAGCACCGCGTAGCCGATCTCGGCCAGCCACGCCCGCTCCGAAGCCGCCCACTCCCGGGCCGCCGGCACGGCCTGCTCGGCCAGCCGCTCGACGGCCTTGCCCAGCAGCGGCAGCGGTCGGGTGCCGTCGGCGGAGCCGAGGCCGGGCACCAGCGGGATCAGCGCGGGCTCGGGCGGGCGGAGCGAGAGGGCCACGAGAGCGGAGGTCCTGGCTCCCTCCGGCGCCGCCGGATCGCGCAGCAGGGCCAGCAGGCCCGTACTGTCCCGCTCCGGGTACGGATCCGGCCGCCGCACCGGGCGACGCGCGGACGGCTCGTCCTCCTCCGGAACGAAGTCCGGCAGCGCCGCCCGGGCGTCCGCCGAGCCGGCGAGCACCAGCAGTTCCAGCACGCCGGTGGCCCGGTCCCGGGTGTCCTCGTCCTGGGCCGTCGCCATCTCGACCACGGGCCCGAGCGGGAGTTCCAGGTCCCGGATCAAGCGGGCGAGGTACAGGTGTCGGTCGTCCACCTGCGAGTCCCAGCGCCAGTCCCAGCGGATGCAGCCGTGGACGAGTTCGGCGACCGACATCCGGTCCTCGGCGGCTATCCGCGCGCCCTGGCCCCGGCCGCGCTGGAGGAGGCCGAGGAGGGTGGTCGGCGGCGCGTAGTGGTCGCTGTGCATGGGGTCCATCGTGCCGCAGCCCCCGGCGCGGGGCGTAGCTCGTTCAGGTGATGGCGGGCCGAGGCCCCTGCCCCGGCTTCCTCCGAGCACGTACAACTGTCCTGCATCTCGCCCGCAACGCGAAGGAATGACAGCCATGGCCCAGTTGGAGTCCGGCCTCTACACCATCCAGCACGGCGACGCCAGGATCGGCCGAGCCCGTCACGAAGCCCTGGACCTCTCCCCCAAAGCCGTCTTCGCCGACACCGACGACCAGGACGCCGTCTGGGTCGTCGAGGCCCACCCCGACAACCGCTACCGGCTCTACGCGAAGGGCGCCCCGACGGCCGTGGAGGACCTCGGGCCCGCCGGCCCGCTGGTCTCCCTCCTCCTCGACCAGGGCGACGCCCCGGAGTGGGAGCTGATCCCCGTCGACGGCACCCCGAACACGTACCGGATCGCGTCCCCCCACGGTTCCTCGTGGACCGTCCTCGAACCCGGCAGGCGGAGCCCGATCGAGGTCATCCCCGTCCTCGAAGGCGCCACCGCCTTCACCTTCGAGAAGCTCGACGTCTGATCCCCCGAGCCGCGCCCCTCGCCCTCCCCGGGCGGGGGGCGTCACGTCGCCCCGGGCCGGCTGCGCGCCCGGGTGAGCCATCGGTACGCGAGAAGGACCGCGAGGCCCAGCAGGACCATGACCACCGACGCGACCACGGCGACCACGTCGAGCGCGTTCCGGCCCAGTGAGTTCCAGAAACCGATGCTCGAAGCGAGGGCGGCGGTGTCGGTGTGCCGGGGGTCGTACACCACCGTCACGGTGTCACGGGCCTTGACGCTGCCGGTGACGTAGGCGAGTCGGGTCTCGACGGACGCCCCCTCGGACGTCGTGAACCGCACCCGGCACTCGGAGTTGCCCGCCGGGTTGTCCTGCGGCCCGCTCACCTCCACGCACCCGGTGACGACCGCCGTGGCGTGGACGCCGCGGCTGCGCAGAGCCGACGTCACCCCCATGTCGTGCGGTATCAGATAGACCAGGCTGAGGACGAACAGCAGGACCCCCAGGCCGATCATCGCGAGCGAACCGTTCCGCACGGTCCGGCCGTGGTCCGGCGCGTTCTCCATCGGTCCCCCCGGTGTCAGCCCAGCTGCCCACGTGCGCTCACGCTAGCCGTACCCACCGACACCGGCCGTACCGTCGTGGGCCCCGATCGCGAGGCGGCCGGACGGTGGCCGGTGTGATCACAGCGCCGCGTCCAGGGGCCGGACCCGGCGGCGCACCAGCTCCTTGATCTCCTCCGGGAACGCCTCCACCGCCAACAGGCCCGGCAGCAGCTCCGGTTCGGTCGTCACCGCGCGGAACGACCGGGCCACCGTGACGTCGTGGTCCGGACGGTGCACCACCTCCACCGCGTCCCCGGCGCGCAGCTCGCCCGGTGCGACCACCCGCAGGTAGGCGCCCGGCAGGGCCGCCTCGGTGAAGCGCCGGATCCAGCCCTCCCTCGCCAGCCAGCCCTGGAAGGTGCCGCAGGGGATGCGCGCGCAGGACACCTCCAGGACGACGTCCGGGCCGACCCGCCAGCGCTCCCCGATCAGCGCGTCGTTCACGTCCAGGCCCGTGGTGGTCAGGTTCTCGCCGAAGGAGCCGTTGGCCAGTTCCCGGCCCAGCTCGGTCTGCCAGCCGTCCAGGTCCTCCCGGGCGTAGGCGTACACCGCCTGGTCGTCGCCGCCGTGGTGCTTCAGGTCGTACACCCGGTCCCCGGCCAGGGCGACCGCGCCCGTCCCCCGGGGGCCCGGTGCGGCCACCGCGACCGGGCCGTCCACCGGGCGCTTGTCGATGCCGGTGAGCCCGAGGTCCTTCTTCCACGGGTTCGGCCGGGGCCTGCCGACATTGACGGAGAGCAGTCGCGCCTGTGCGTCCATATGTCGACCGTACGCCGAACGGGCGCACCTGTACGGCCATCGGGGAGCTCTCCGCCCTGGTCCCGCCCGGGCCGGCGGCCGCGGCGGTGTGTCGAGTGGCGAGCCACGGTGCACGAGGAGATGGTGACCGGCAGAGACCCCTCACCAGAAAGGGCGATCATGCCCGAAGTCACCACCCCGTACGCGACCGGCACCCCGTGCTGGGTCGATCTGATGGCCAAGGACCAGCAGGCCGCGCTGGACTTCTACCGCGACCTCCTCGGCTGGCAGGGGCAGGCCGGCCCGGCCGAGTTCGGCGGCTACGCCGTCTGCACCCTCAACGGCAAGGCCGCGGCCGGCATCGGCCCGGGGACGGCCCCCGAGGGGATGCCGGAGCCGCCGACCGTCTGGACCAGCTACCTGGCCTCCACCGACGCCCAGGCCACCCAGGACGCGATCGTCGCCGCCGGCGGCACCCTGATCGTCCCGGTCATGGACGTCGGCGACCTGGGCCGGATGCTGATCGCCGCCGACCCGCAGGGCGCGGTGTTCGGCGTCTGGCAGCCGGGCGAGTTCTTCGGCGCCCAGGTCGTCAACGAGGCCGGCGCGCTGACCTGGAACGAGCTGCACACCAGCGACATCCCGGCCGCCACCGCCTTCTACGGCGAGGCGTTCGGCATCGAGATCGAGCCGATGCCGGGAGTGGACTCGTACTGGGTACTGAACGTCGGCGGCCGGGCGGTGGGCGGCGCCACCCTGCTCGCCAACGACCCGCCCGGCACCCCGGCCCACTGGCTGACGTACTTCGCGGTCGACGACGTCGACTCCACCGTGGACGCCCTGGTCAAGAGCGGCGGCACCGTCCTCGCCCCGCCCTTCGACATGATGGCCGGCCGGATGACCGTCGTCACCGACCCGCAGGGCGCCCCCTTCGCCATGATCAAGCCCCAGCCGCTCTGACCCCGAGCCCGACCGTTCCGCCCGCCCGGACTCCCGCCCGGGCGGGCGAGGCCGTGTCCCGCGCAGCCGTCAGTCGTCCAGCTCCGCGAGGAAGTCCAGCGACGCCGCCCAGGCGCGCTCGGCCGCCTCCTCGTCGTAGTCCGGCAGCTCCGGGTCGGTGAACAGGTGCCCGGCGCCCCGGTAGCGGTGCACCTCCACCTCGGCCCCGGCCCGCCGCATCCGCAGGTACCAGGCGTTCAGCCAGTCCTCCGGCTCGAACGGGTCCGGCTCCGCGATGTGCAGCTGCACCGGGATCTCGGTGGCCGCGTCCTCCCGCAGGTCCGAGGTGCCGTGCAGGAGCAGCAGCCCGCGGGCCTTCTCGTCGGCCAGTGCCAGGTTCTGCGCCACCGCGCCGCCGAGCGAGAAGCCGGCGTACACCAGCCCGCCCTCGGACACCGGCGCGGCCGCGGTCACCGCCCGCCGCAGCAGCTCGTCACGGCCGCCGAGTTCCTCCTGGAACTCCTGCGCCTCCTCGACGGACTCGAAGGTCCGCCCGTCGAACAGGTCCGGCGTGTGCACGGTGTGCCCGGCGGCGCGCAGCCGCTCGGCGGCGGCGCGCACGGCGGGGCGCAGCCCGTAGGCGGAGTGGAAGAGGACGATCTGGGCCACGGTTCGGGTCCTTCACCAGCGAGGTCAGCTACCCACCCATGATCCCGCATGCCCCGGCGGTGCCCCACCGCACGCCTACGACACCACGTCCTTGCGCGCGAACCCCCGGAACGCCAGCGCCAGCAGCACCGCCGCGTACGAGAGCGACAGCGAGACGCCCTGCACCATGCCGCCCCATTCCAGCTGCGGCTGCAGGGCGTCCGCCCAGGAGTACTGCCAGTGCGCCGGCAGCCACTCCCGCAGGTCGCCCAGCGCGGTGACGGCGTCCAGCACCCCGGTGATGATCGAGGCGAACACCGCGCCGCCGACGGCGCCCAGGGGCGCGTCCGTCGCGGTGGAGAGCCAGAAGGCGAGCGCCGCGATCACGGTCTCGCTCAGGAGGACGAAGGCCACCGCGATGGCGATCCGGGGCAGCGCCTGCCCGGCCGGCAGGCTGACCCCGGCGGGCAGTTCGAGGTCCCCCCAGCCGTACGCGGCCGTGCCGACGACCAGCCCGATCGCGGGCAGCATCACCACCGCCACCGCCGAGAACGCCAGGCCGACGGCGAACTTGCGGGCCAGCAGCCGGGCCCGGGGCACCGGCGCGGCCAGCAGGTAGCGCAGCGAGGACCAGCTGGCCTCGGAGGCGACGGTGTCCCCGCAGAACAGCGCGACGGGGATGACCAGCATGAAGCCGGTGCCGACGAACAGCATGGTGACCGCGAAGTTGGCCCCCGAGGCGGTGGCCAGCTCGATGAAACTGGTCCGGCCCGGACGGCCCGGGGTGCCGCCGATCTGGAACGCGGCCAGGAGGACGAACGGCATGGCGGCCAGCACCCCGCCGATCACCATCGTGCGGCGCCGGCGCAGCTGCCGCATGGCCTCCACCCGCAGCGGCAGCGTCCGGCTCGCCCGGTACCCCTCGGCGTGGTCCCTCGACTCGGCGCGGTCCATCGACTCGGCGTGGTTCCTCGACTCGGCGCGGTCCTCGGCACGGTCCATCGACTCGGCACGGTCCTTCGGCTCGGTGTGGTCCTTCGGGGCGACGCTCACGCTCCACCTCCGATCAACGACAGGAACGCGTCCTCCAGGCGGCGCTGCGGCCCGGCGCTCTCCACCGGTACCTCCAGCCGCACCAGTTCGGCCAGCAGCTCGCTGGCCGCCAGTCCGTCCAGGCGCACCAGCAGGCCGCCGTCGACGGCCTCCACCGAGCCGACCCCGGCGAGCGCGGCGACCTTCTCGACCACCGGCACCGGGTCGTACGGGCCGGCGATGCCGATCATCAGCAGCTCGCCGGCGCCCACGATGTCCCCGACCGGGCCGGCCGTGACCAGCCGCCCGCGGTCCATCACCACCAGGTCCGTACAGCTCTGCTCGACCTCGGACAGCAGGTGGCTCGACACGATCACGGTCCGCCCGCCGGCCGCGTAGCGGATCATCACCTCGCGCATCTCACGGATCTGCGGCGGGTCCAGCCCGTTGGTCGGCTCGTCCAGGATCAGCAGGTCCGGCATCCCGAGCATCGCCTGCGCGATCGCCAGCCGCTGCCGCATGCCCTGCGAGTACGTCCGCACCGCGCGGTCCAGCGCCTCGCCGAGCCCGGCGATGGCCAGCGCCTCGTCGAAGCGGGCGTCGGCCTCCGGCCGTCCGGTCGCCTGCCAGTACAGCCGCAGGTTGGCCCGCCCGGTGAGGTGCGGCAGGAAGCCCGCGCCCTCCACGAACGCCCCGACCCGCGAGAGCACGGGCGCGCCGGGCCGCACCAGGTGACCGAAGATCCGGATCTCCCCGGCGTCCGGCCGGATGAGTCCCATCAGCATCCGCAGCGTGGTGGTCTTGCCGGCACCGTTCGGCCCGAGCAGGCCGAGCACCTGTCCCTGCTCCACCCGGAAGCCCAGTTCCCGTACGGCGTAGCGGTCCTGGGCGCCCTTGTAGCGCTTGCTCAGCCCGCTGATCCGCAGCGGCACCGCGGCCAGCTCCGGGTCGAAGGCGGGCCCGGCGGCCCGGCGGCGGCGCAGCCGCGGCGCCAGCACCAGGGCCGCGGCCACCAGGACGGCGATCACCGGCAGCAGCCAGGTGCGCGAGGGCAGCGGGGCCGCCTCGGTGACCAGTTCGGCGACGGTCGGCGCGGTGAGCGCCCCGGCCGGTGCCACCCGGTAGGTGGCCGGCTCGACCGGCGAGGCGTAGGCGAGGTCGGTGGCGGCCAGCACCAGTCGCACCCGGTGCCCGGCGGGGAAGGTGTGGTCCACGGTCGGCAGCGCGACCGTGACGGTCTGCCCGGCGTCCGCGCCGGTGACCCGCAGCGGGGCGGCGAGCTGCTGCGGCAGCACCGCCTTGCCGTCCGGCCCGACGTCGTACAGCTTCGCGAACAGGACCGCGCCCGGCCGGTCCGCCGTCACCCGCACCGGCACGGTCGGCTGCCCGGTCAGGTGCAGCGGCGAGTCCAGCGGCGCCGAGTCGAAGGCGGCGTTCTGCCCGGGGAAGTCCAGTGAGAGCCCGGCGCCCAGCGAGGCCGCCTGGCTGAGCGCGCCGACGCCCGGCAGGGTCGAGATCCCGGGCGGCGCGCCGCCGGGAGGGTTGGCGAGGGTCTGCTCGCCGCCCGTCAGCTCGACGGTCCGCGAGCCGGTTCCGCCCAGCCCCGGGTACCGGTCGGCGGTGGCTCCGCGCAGCACGGCCTGGAAGCCGGTCGAGTCGACCCCGCCGGTGCGGGTGACCCGGAAGGCGGCGCCGGTGTCGTTGCCGTCCCCCTTCAGGTAGTGGTCGAACCAGGCGGTCACCCGGTCGTCGACCCGGGCGCTGGTGTCCGTCCCGCCGTCGTGGCCGCCGGCGAACCAGTCCACCGCGACCGGCGCGCCGTTGGCGGCCACCGCCTTGGCGATGCGGTCGCCCTGGTCCAGCGGGAACAGCGAGTCCTGCTGCCCCTGCACCACCAGCGTGGGCGCCTTGAGCTGCGCCGCCACCGAGGACGGGCTGGAGCGCTCCAGCAGCGCGACGGCCTCCGGATCGGCGTGCCCGGCGGTGGCGACCCGGTCGTACATCCGGCAGAGCGAGTCCAGGAACCGCCCGCAGCCGACCGGCCCGTCCGCGGTCGGCTTCGGCCCGCCGCCCTCCCGCGGCGCCCCGCCGGAGGGCCCGAGGTCCCCGGCCGAGCCGGTGGTGAAGAAGATCCCGGCCCACAGCTTCTTGAACACGCCGTCCGCCGCGCCCGAGCCCTGGACGCCCTGCGGGAACAGCGCGTCGGCCAGGTTCCACCAGGTGATCTGGGTGGCGACGGCGTCGATCCGGGGGTCGTACGCGGAGGCCAGCAGCGAGACCGCCCCGCCGTACGAGGCGCCGGTGATGCCGACCTTCGGGTCGCCGGCGGCGTCCAGCTGGACCTCGGGCCGCTGGGCCAGCCAGTCCACCAGGTGCTTGACGTCCTCGACCTCGCGGTCCGGCGCGTTCAGCCCGATCCTGCCGCCCGAGTGGCCGAAGCCGCGCGCCGACCAGGTCAGTACCGCGTACCCCTGCCGGGCCAGCTGTTCGGCGCGCTCGCGCTCGCCCTCCTTGGAACCGCCGAAGCCGTGCGCCAGGAGCACCGCCGGGCGCGGACCGCCGCCGGTGGTGAAGAAGGAGGTGTCCAGCTGGACCTGCTGGGTGCTGCCGGGCGTCTCCGGCATGCTGAGGAAACGGTCCTCCTGGTGGACCGCCCGCTCACCGCCGGACGCCACCGTCGCGGTGCCGGCCGCGGCCACCGCCACCAGGGCCACCGCCCCGGCCAGCAGCCCGCGTCCGACCGTTGTTCCCCGGGCGCGCCAGCGACGCCATGCCCCACCGAACTCCATGGGCGCTGATCGTATCCGCCGTCCGGGTAGGTGTCCGATAAAGCCGCCACACCATTTCGCCCGGTTCGCCCCACCGTGCCCGAGTATCGTACGGCGCATGCCCTGGCCGCTGATCTCACTGCTCGCCACCGTCGCCGCCACCCTGGCGATCGGCTGGATCGTCGACCAGGCCCTCCAGCGGATCGCCGCCCGCAACCCCTCGGCCCCGGTCTGGCCGCTGCTGCGCCGCTGCCGGATCCCGCTCCAGCTCTCCGTCGTGTCGGCCCTGCTGCTCGCGGCCAGACCGCTCCAGCGGATCTTCCACCTGAAGGGCGACGCCGGCGCCCAGCACCTGCTCCTGCTGTTCCTGCTCGCCTCGCTGGGCTGGCTCACCGTCCGCGTGGTGGCCGCCCTCCTGGAGGCGCTGCTCAGCCGCTACGAGAGCCGCGTCGACGACCCGGCCCGGGTCCAGCGGGCGCGCACCCAGATCGGCATGCTGCGCCGGGTGGCCGGCGCGCTGATCGTCGTGGTCACGGTGGCCGTGATGCTGCTGACCTTCTCCGCCATGCGCACCGTCGGCGCCAGCCTGCTCGCCTCGGCGGGCGTCATCGGCATCGTGGCCGGCATCGCCGCCCAGAGCACCCTGGGCAACTTCTTCGCCGGCCTCCAGATCGCCTTCAGCGACACCGTCCGGATCGGCGACACCGTGGTGGTGGACGGCCAGCAGGGCACCGTCGAGGAGATCACCCTCACCTACCTGGTGGTCCGGCTCTGGGACTACCGCCGGCTGGTCGTCCCGGTCTCGTACTTCGTCAACAAGCCCTTCGAGAACTGGACCCGCCGCGACCCCGGCCTGCTCGCCGCCGTGCTGCTCCACCTCGACCACACCACCCCGATGGAGGAGCTGCGCGCCGTCCTGCGCGCCCGCCTGGACCGGCACCCGCTGTGGGACGGCGACGAGTGGGCCCTGCACGTCACCGACACCACGCCCAGCACCATCGTCGTCCGCGCCACCATGACGGCCCGCACCCCGGACGACGCCGCCCGGCTCCGCTTCGACATCCGCGAACAGCTCATCGCCCACCTGCGCGACGAGCACCCCCACGCCCTCCCCCGCCTGCGCACCACCGAAGGCTGAGCCGCGCCCGCGACCGCGCCGGAAACAAGAGTTCCCCGCACCCCGACCGGGGCACGGGGAACCGCGCGAAGCGAAGGGCGACCAGCGGGAACCCGCCCCCGGAGGTGCGGCGCCGTCCGCCCGGAACGCCTACAGCTACAGCATCCGCGTCATCGTCCGGTGCGGGATGCCCGCGGAGTCGTACACGGGCCCCTCGGCCACGTACCCCAGCCGCTCGTAGAACCCGAGCGCCCGCACCTGCGCGTGCAGCTCGACCTCCACCGCGCCGCGCTCGGCCCCCGCGGCCTCGACCGCCCGTACGAGCACCGCCCCGAGGCCCGTCCCCCGGGCCGCCGCGACGACCGCGAGCCGCCCGAGCAGCACGCGCCCCTCGACACCGCCGGTGAGCTCGCGCGCCTGCTCCCCGAAGATCAGCCGCGCCGTCCCCAGCGCGGCCCCGTCGGCCCCGAGGGCCAGCAGGTGCACCGAGGTCGCGTCGTACTCGTCGTACTCCAGCTCCTCCGGCACGTTCTGCTCGACGACGAAGACCTCGCGCCGGACGGCCCGCACGAGCTCCAGGTCCGCCTCCCCCTCGGCGATCCGGACGGTGGCAGCCGCCACCTCAGCTCTCCGCCGCGATGATGTCCAGCGACTTCCTGAGGTCCCCCGGGTACTCGCTGGAGAACTCGACCCACTGCCCGTCCGCCGGGTGCTCGAAGCCGAGCGACACCGCGTGCAGCCACTGCCGGGTCAGGCCCAGCCGCTTGGCCAGCGTCGGGTCGGCGCCGTACGTCAGGTCGCCCACGCAGGGGTGCCGCAGCGCGGACATGTGGACGCGGATCTGGTGGGTGCGCCCGGTCTCCAGCTTGATCGCCAGCAGCGACGCGGCCCGGTACGCCTCGATCAGGTCGTAGTGGGTGACGGACGGCTTGCCGTCCCGGGTGACGGCCCACTTCCAGTCCGAGCTGGGGTGCCGGCCGATCGGCGCGTCCACCGTCCCGCTCATCGGGTCCGGGTGGCCCTGCACCAGGGTGTGGTAGCGCTTCTCGGTGATCCGGTCGTGGAACTGCCGCTTGAGGTCGGTGTAGGCGCGCTCGGACTTGGCGACCACCATCAGCCCGGAGGTGCCGACGTCCAGCCGGTGCACGATGCCCTGGCGCTCGGCGGCGCCCGAGGTGGAGATCCGGTACCCGGCCGCGGCCAGCCCGCCGATCACGGTGGGGCCGGTCCAGCCCGGGCTGGGGTGCGCGGCGACGCCGACCGGCTTGTCGACCAGCACGATGTCCTCGTCGTCGTGGACGATGCGCATGCCCTCGACCGCCTCGGCGACGATCCGCACGGGCGCGGCCGGGGCCGGGATCTCGACCTCCAGCCAGGAGCCGGCGGTCACCCGGTCCGACTTGCCGGCCGCGGCGCCGTCGAGCGTCACCTTGCCGTCGGCGGCCAGCTCGGCGGCCTTGGTCCGGGAGAAGCCGAACATCCGGGCCAGGGCGGCGTCGAGGCGCTCGCCCTCCAGGCCGTCGGGAACGGGGAGGCTGCGGATCTGCGCTGCGGTACTCACCCGTACGAGTATGCCGGAAACGCGGCCCTCCCCCGCCCGCCGGTGGCCGGGGCTACTTCTCCGCCTGCTCCGTCTTCTCCGCCTTGTCGGCCTGCTGGTGGAGCGTCCCGTCCGGGTTGCTGCCCCGGAAGGAGAGCAGCACCACCAGGATTCCGCCGCAGACGATCGCCGAGTCCGCGAGGTTGAAGACCGCGAAGTGCTGGACGGAGATGAAGTCCACCACATGCCCGCGGAAGACGCCGGGGGCGCGGAACAGCCGGTCGGTGAGGTTGCCGAGCGCCCCGCCGAGCAGCAGCCCGAGCGCGATCGCCCAGGGCAGGCTGTACAGGCGGCGCGCGATCCGCCAGATCACCACGATGACGGCGGAGGCGATCATCGTGAAGACGACGGTCAGCGCCTGCCCCATCCCGAAGGCCGCGCCCGAGTTGCGGATCACCTGGAAGGTGACCACGTCCCCGATCACCTTGATCGCCGCGTGGTTCTCCAGCCGGGCGACCACCAGCAGCTTGCTGCCCAGGTCGATCAGGAAGGCGAGCACCGCCACGACCAGCAGCACCCCGACCCGGCGCCGCCCCTTGGGCTTCTCGGTCCCCGCGTCGTCCACGGACGCCCCGGTCGGCTCCGCCACGGGCACCTCCACGGCATCGGCGGGGGACGGGACGGCGTCGTCCCGGGTCTGGGGGGAACCTTGCGTGCTGATGATCCGCTCCGCTGCCGATGGAGCTCCCCCGGTCCGCAGGAGGGGGAGGGTGGTGGGCCGGTGACAGCCTGCCCGCGTTCACGAACGCGTCAGGCGACGTTACTCGGGCGACATTACGGGGTCGAGCGTACGGCAAGCCCGACCCCGCGCGTCGCTCCGGTCGCCCGGTTCAGCGGCGTTCCTGCTTGGCCTTGCACTGCACGCAGAGCGTCGCCCTGGGGAAGGCCTGCATCCGGGCCTTGCCGATGGCCTGCCCGCAGGACTCGCAGGTGCCGAAGCCGACGCCCTCCAGTCGATCCAGCGCGCGCTCGGTCTGGGCCAGGCTGTCCCGCGCGTTGTTGGCCAGCGCCAGCTCGCTCTCCCGCGAGATGTTCTTCGTACCGGCGTCCACCTGGTCGTCGCCGGCTCCGTCGTTGGAGTCGCGCATCAGGCCGGAGATGGCCGCCTCGGCGGCGCCGATCTCGGTCCGGAGCCGGTCCAGGTCGCTGATCAGCTCGTCGTGCAGCTCGTGGACCTCCTCGGCGGTCCACGGGTCCTCGCCGGGCCGGACCGGCAGCGTGGCCGGGTCCACCGACTCGGCGCCTCTCGGCGCGGTGACGGTGTCGGTGCTGCTCTTCGGTGCGGTAGTGGTCACGGGCCCCTCCCCTGGGTCGACCGCCACGGCCTTGCGTGCCCGCTTGGTGGCGGTGCCCGCGCCGGTTCCCTTCTCAGCCATGGCTTTCGACCCCATCTACGAACGAATCGAGCCGCCGGTTCCCGGCGGCTTCCAGTGCCGGAACGATAATCCCGATCAAAACCGGTCACAACATGACATACCGACGCCTCATAACGTTCCCACCCAGGCAGCCGTCCCAACCGTCACGCCCCGTGCGCTCAGAGATTTGTGCCCAGATCGACTCCGGCTAACCTCCCTCGGCGAACGCCCCCGGAACGCTCCCGGAGCGCCCCCGGAGTGCTCCGGACCACCCACCGGGAAACGGTTTGGACAAACCGCCGCACCCGGCCGATACACTGGCGGGGCAAGGCGCAGATGGGACGAGTACCGACGTACGCAGCCACCAGCGACCCGGGGACGGTGCGAGCCCGGGGGTGTGCACGACGGGAAGATCACCCCGGAGCCGCCGGAAGAACGGCCGCCGCGATGCCGCGGTGGCCCACTAGACCCGGCAGCAAGCCCAAACAAGAGGGCCGCGAACGAAGCACCGCGGCCAAGGAGGGTGGTACCGCGGGACGGCCGGGCCGTCTCGTCCCTCCGGAGGATCCAGTCCCGCATCCACCGGAGGTAGACGCCGCGATGGCCAGCTCCTACAACCCCGTCCCCGCGCAGGTGGATCTGCCTGCCCTGGAGCACCAGATCCTGTCCTTCTGGCAGGACAACAAGATCTTCCAGCGCAGCCTGGAGCAGTCCGAGGGCCGCCCCGAGTGGGTGTTCTACGAGGGCCCGCCCACCGCCAACGGCATGCCCGGCGCCCACCACATCGAGGCCCGCGTCTTCAAGGACGTCTTCCCGCGCTTCCGGACCATGAAGGGCTACCACGTCGCCCGCAAGGCCGGCTGGGACTGCCACGGCCTGCCGGTCGAGCTCGCCGTCGAGAAGGAGCTGGGCTTCTCCGGCAAGCAGGACATCGAGGCGTACGGCATCGCCGAGTTCAACGCCAAGTGCCGCGACTCGGTGACCCGCCACACCGACGCCTTCGCCGAGCTGACCACCCGCATGGGCTACTGGGTCGACCTCGACGAGGCCTACCGCACGATGGACCCGTCGTACGTCCAGTCCGTGTGGTGGTCGCTCCAGCAGATCTTCGACAAGGGCCTGCTGGTCCAGGACCACCGGGTCGCCCCCTGGTGCCCGCGCTGCGGCACCGGCCTGTCGGACCACGAGCTGGCCCAGGGCTACGAGACCGTGGTCGACCCCTCGGTCTTCGTCCGCTTCCCGCTCACCAGCGGCCCGCTGGCCGGCCGGGCCGCCCTGCTGGTGTGGACCACCACCCCGTGGACCCTGGTCTCCAACACCGCCGCCGCCGTCCACCCGGAGGTCACCTACGTGGTGGCCACCGACGGCGAGGAGCAGCTGGTCGTCGCCGAGCCGCTGGTCGCCAAGGCGCTCGGCGAGGGCTGGGAGACCACCGGCGAGTCCTTCACCGGCGCCGAGATGGAGCGCTGGGCCTACCGCCGCCCCTTCGACCTGGTCGAGATCGAGAACGCCCACTACGTCCTCAACGCCGACTACGTCACCACCGAGGACGGCACCGGCATCGTCCACCAGTCCCCCGCCTTCGGCGCGGACGACCTCGCGACCTGCCGCAAGTACGGCCTGCCGGTGGTCAACCCGGTGCTCGGCGACGGCACCTTCGCCCCCGAGGTCCCGCTGGTCGGCGGCCAGTTCTTCAAGAAGGCCGACGAGGCCCTGGTCGCGGACCTCAAGGAGCGCGGCCTGCTCTTCCGTCACCTGCCGTACGAGCACAGCTACCCGCACTGCTGGCGCTGCCACACCGCGCTGCTCTACTACGCGCAGCCGTCGTGGTACATCCGGACCACCGCCGTCAAGGACGCGATGATCCGCGAGAACGAGGCCACCAACTGGTTCCCGGACACGGTCAAGCACGGCCGCTTCGGCGACTGGCTGAACAACAACATCGACTGGGCGCTCAGCCGCAACCGCTACTGGGGCACCCCGCTGCCGATCTGGCGCTGCGAGGAGGGCCACCTCACCTGCGTCGGCTCGCTGGCCGAGCTGTCCGAGCTCACCGGCACCGACCAGAGCGGCCTCGACCCGCACCGCCCGTACATCGACGCGGTGACCTTCGCCTGCCGCGACTGCGGCGGCACCGCCACCCGCGTGCCCGAGGTCATCGACGCCTGGTACGACTCGGGCTCGATGCCCTTCGCCCAGTACGGCTACCCGTACCAGAACAAGGAGCTGTTCGAGAAGCGCTACCCGGCGCAGTTCATCTCCGAGGCGATCGACCAGACCCGCGGCTGGTTCTACACGCTGATGGCGGTCGGAACCCTGGTGTTCGACAGGAACAGCTACGAGAACGTCGTCTGCCTGGGCCACATCCTGGCCGAGGACGGCCGCAAGATGTCCAAGCACCTGGGCAACATCCTCCAGCCGATCCCGCTGATGGACCAGCACGGCGCCGACGCCGTCCGCTGGTTCATGGCGGCCGGCGGCTCGCCCTGGTCGGCCCGCCGGGTCGGCCACGGCACCATCCAGGAGGTGGTCCGCAAGACCCTCCTCACCTACTGGAACACCGTCGCCTTCCAGGCCCTGTACGCCCGCACCTCGAACTGGGCGCCGTCGGCGAACGACCCGGCCCCGGCCGACCGCCCGCAGCTGGACCGCTGGGTGCTCTCCGAGCTGAACACCCTGGTCCGCGAGGTCGACGCGGCCTACGAGGCGTACGACACCCAGCGCGCCGGCAAGCTGCTGTCGGGCTTCGTCGACGACCTGTCCAACTGGTACGTCCGCCGCGGCCGCCGCCGCTTCTGGCAGGGCGACGCCGCCGCGCTCGCCACGCTGCACGAGGCGCTGGAGACGGTCACCCGCCTGATGGCCCCGCTCACCCCGTTCATCACCGAGCGGGTCTGGCAGGACCTGGTCGTCCCGGTCGCCCCGGAGGCCCCGGCCTCGGTGCACCTGGCCACCTGGCCGGAGGCCGACGAGTCGCTGATCGACACCGAGCTCTCCCGGCACATGGCGCTGGTCCGCCGCCTGGTCGAGCTGGGCCGGGCCACCCGCGCCGAGTCCGGCGTGAAGACCCGTCAGCCGCTCTCGCGCGCGCTGGTCGCCGCCCAGGGCTGGGAGGAGCTGCCGGCCGACCTGCGCGCGCAGATCGCCGAGGAGCTCAACGTCTCCACCCTGGAGTCGCTGGCGGAGGTCGGCGGTTCGCTGGTCGACACCAGCGCCAAGGCCAACTTCCGCGCGCTGGGCAAGCGTTTCGGCAAGGGCGTCCAGGACGTCGCCAAGGCGGTCGCCGCCACCGACGCCGCCCGCCTGGCCGCCGAACTGCGCGCCTCGGGCACCACCTCCGTCGAACTGAACGGTGAACCGATCACCCTCTCCCCCGACGAGGTGATCATCACCGAGACCCCGCGCGAGGGCTGGGCCGTCGCCAACGAGTCCGGCGCCACCGTCGCCCTCGACCTGGCCATCACCCCGGAGCTCAAGCGGCTCGGCATCGCCCGCGACGCCATCCGCCAGATCCAGGAGGCCCGCAAGAACTCCGGCCTGGACGTCGCCGACCGCATCGTCCTGCGCTGGCGCGCCACCTCGGAGGAGACCGCCGAAGCCATCGCCGAACACGGCCCCCTCGTCGCCGAGGAGGTCCTCGCCACCGACTTCGCCGCCGGCGCGGCCGACTGGGACTCCGAGACCTTCGCCGACGACTCCCTCGGCCTCGCCTTCCAGCTCCGCAAGGCCTGACCCGCACCACCCCCGAACCGCCGCCCGGCTCCCCCCCCGGCGGCCGTTCCGCCTTTGCCCCCCCCCCCCCCCCCCCCCCCCCCCCCCCCCAACACCCACACACCCAAAGGCAC